>NZ_JALKFU020000617.1 GCF_023242965.2 Frankia sp. AgKG'84/4 | reverse complement strand
CCGCGCCGGGCTCGCCAGCGCCGTCCCGCCGCAGCTCGCCCCGATCCCTGC
The DNA here is from genome assembly GCF_023242965.2 of Frankia sp. AgKG'84/4. GTDB lineage: Bacteria > Actinomycetota > Actinomycetes > Frankiales > Frankiaceae > Frankia. The sequence goes on along the minus strand of NZ_JALKFU020000617.1, from coordinate 2,944 downwards.
CTTCCCCCACGACCAGCTCGACCCGGCCCGCGGCGATGGTGACCTCGCCGTGCAGATCTGCGCCGAGGACCCGATGGTCGCCGCCTCCGCGGCCCGCACCCTGGCCATCGCCGCCCGTCCGTATGCCACCTCCCGGTGGACCCAGCGGGGGTTCCGCCGCAGCGCCGCCGCGGCCGGCGACCCGTTCGACACCCCCCGCAATCTCATGGGCCAGCTCGACGGCACCGACAATCCGACGGCGGGCACCGCGCAGTTCGACGTCGCCGTGTGGGCCGACACCAGCGCGCCCGGGTGGATGACGGGCGGGTCGTACCTCGTCGCCCGGCGCATCCGGATGGAGCTGGACCGCTGGGACCTCATCACCGTCGACGCCCAGGAGAAGATCATCGGACGGCGCAAGGGCAGCGGCGCGCCGCTGAGCGGCGGCGGGGAGCACACCGACCCCGATTTCCTGGCCCGCACCGCCGACGGCAGCCCACTGATCGCGACGAACTCGCACGTCCGGCTGTCCCATCCGCAGTTCAACAACGGTGTACGGATGCTGCGCCGCGGCTACTCCTACGACGACGGCTTGGCCGCCACCGGCGACCCCGACGCCGGGCTGTTCTTCCTCGCCTACCAGGCCGACCCGCGCACCGCGTTCACCGCGGTCCAACGCAAGCTCGACCGCCTCGACGCGCTGTCCGCGTTCCTCCGCCACACCGGCAGCGCCCTGTTCGCCGTCCCCCCGGCCGCCCCCACCGGCGGATACCTCGGCCAGCAACTCCTGGAGGCCTGACCCGTGCCGATCTCATCGTTCCCCGTCTCGCCGCGGCCCGGCCGCCGCGGCGCTGCCACGAGGACCGGGCTGGCCGCCGTCGCCTGCGCCGCTCTGGTGGGCCTCACCGGCTGCGGCTCCTCCGGCTCCTCCGGCTCCTCCGCCGTCGCGGCTGGCGGACCGGCCCCGACGGCAGCCGCCACGGTCGCCGGCACCGCCAGCGCCGACCTGGGTGACCTGCACATCCGCGGTGCCTACATACCCCAGCAGGCCAGCGACACCGAGGCCGCCGCCTACCTCACCATCACCGACAGCGGCGGCACCCCCGACGCCCTCACCGCCGTCACCACCCCGCTGGCGCGGTCGGTCACGCTGCACACCACCGTCACCAGCGGTGGGGCCGAGACCATGCGCGCGCTGTCCCAACTGCCCGTGCCCGCGCACGGCACGGCAGCGTTCACCGTCGGCCACAACCACCTGATGCTGACCAACCCGGTCCGCCGGCTCACCAGGGGCCAGCAGGTCCCGCTGACCCTCACCTTCGCCCACGCCGGCACGGTCACCCTCACCGTCCCCGTCGTCGGCTTCACCGGACCGCGACCCACCGACGACAGCATGCCGGGCATGGACATGTCGACCCCTGGGTGACGCCCGTGCAGACGCGGACATCGAACAACACGGGCAGCCTCGGTGCCCGCATCCGGGCCGCCCGCCTCGTCCCCATCCACGGCACTGACCTGTGAGACGACGACGGCGCGTGAGGGCCGGCAGGAGCGGCCGGGGTCTCGGCCCCGGCCGGTACGCGGCGCACCACTCGGATCGTGGCGGGTGGCGAGGTTCACCGACGCTCGCGTAGCACCCGATGGCCGAGCGGAACACCGCCCTGTATTGGTTTGCCGGCGGCGGTGCTATCGGCTGGCGGACATTTTCTGGCCTGGTCGCGGCATTGGAGACCATGGAAGCATGTGGGCCAGGATTCGGGGGTTTCCACATGAAAGTTTCCAGATATCTGGCTGTCAACGAGCAGGCGGTCACCAACGTCCGGCTGCACTGGGTGGTACTCGCCAGGGTCATTCTCGAGACGGTCGCCGGTCTGGTCGCCGTTCTCGCGATCGCGATCTACTCGGCGACGCACGGCGGTGGGGGGAAAGTGCTCGTCACGTTGCTGTGGTGGATGGCGCTGGCGGCGGTCGTCCGGCTGGCCTGGCGGGTGCTGGACTGGGACCGCACCCGGCTACTGATCACGACGTCGCGCCTGGTCCGGGTGTCCGGGATCATCTCCACGAAGGTGCAGAGCATCCCGATGTCAAAGATAACGGACCTCTCTTACACCATGGATCCCAACGGCCGGCTCCTCGGCTACGGCGCGTTCGTGCTGGAAACCGAGGGGGACCACAAGAGCGACCTGGAGAAGCTCGCGCACATTCCCCGGCCGGACCGTTTCTATCTGCTGTTCTGCGACAGCATCTTCGGCAGCTCACCCGAACCGGCCACGGACGAGTTCTGACCGCGTTCACACGCGCCGGCAGAGGGCTCGGCGCAGGCCGGCCCCGGTCGCGGGATCCGGGTTGTGAGGTCGTCGATCTCGCCGGCCCCCGCTCCCTCGGTCGCCGTCGGGGCGCGGTGACGCCACCCACGTGCGGATCTGACCAGCGTGACGACGGCGTAGCCTCGCCGTGTGCTGCTGAGCCTTTCGTCGGTGCTGGTCGTGGTCGTGGTCGCGGGTGGACGTCGATGACCGAGTACCGGCCCGAGTTCACCGATCTGCTGACGCTGGAGTCGGTGGATCGGGACATCTTCCGCGGCGCGTGCCACGCGGGCGCTCCGATGCGTGCCTTCGGTGGGCAGGTCGCGGCGCAGGCGCAGGTCGCCGCCGGGCGGACGGTGGAGGACGACCGGCGGATCCACTCGCTGCACGGCTACTTCCTGCGTCCCGGCCGCACCGACGCCTCGATCGTCTATCTCGTCGAGCGGATCAGGGACGGTCGGTCGTTCACGACCCGCCGGGTCAGCGCCGTGCAGGACGGCGAGACCATCTTCACGATGTCCGCGTCGTGGGCGCGGCCGCCCCCCCCCCCCCCCCCCCCCCCCCCCCCCCCCCCCCCCCCCGCCCCGCCCCCCCCCCCCCCCCCCCCCCCCCCCCCCCCCCCCCCCCCCCCCCCCCCCCCCCCCCCCCCCCCCCCCCCC
>NZ_JALKFU020000616.1 GCF_023242965.2 Frankia sp. AgKG'84/4 | reverse complement strand
GGCCCTGCGCGACCTCGCGGGCTAGTACGGCGCCGGCGGGTGCACCCGCCGGCGCCGGCCGGGCTCGGGCGTGCTCGGGCCGGTACGAACGGAGGGGCCCCCAACACCCCTGTCACCAACGCAACTGGGTGGCACCTTGGGGTCGTCGGCGGGCACGTTCGCGACCTCAAGGGCGGCCACGCTCCGTAGCACATGGCAGTTAGGCATAGGTCACGTTGTGGCGGCCGCCGTGCCCCCCTTGTGTTTCGTCGCTTTTTGTCACGATTTGGTGTTGTAGATCCACCTTGAGGTCAACGGTTCCAGTTCCGTAGCTGGAACAGTGCGTTAGTGTTGTTCTGTCCGCACCTGGGGTCGGACGGGGCGGCACTGGCTTGCCCAGGAGTGGATGTGTAATGTCCGGCTTGTCCAAAGCTCGCTGCTTGGCACACAGCGGGCACTAAAGAGACCAAGGCGCGTCGCGGTCGCTCTCCGGTACTGGCGCGTACCGGCTTGATCGTGATGTCGCTGGGGGGCGGCGCGGTCCGATTTATCCAGAGGTGGACTAAACCGTGACATGCCTTGCCGGGGAGATCCTTCCGGTTGATCACGCACCTGCAACACCCGCAACAGCAGTGGCCGAACTGGACCGGCCCTACAGCGAGCAGCGCTGGTCGCTGATGCTCCCGCACCGGGAGCGACTGATCCACATTGCTCGTCGTCGGCTGCCCAGCAAGGCCGACGCGGAGGACTGCGTGCACGAGGCGTTCATTCGTGCGGCTGGCTTCCGTGACCTCGACGCGAACCGGGTCGGTCAGTTCCTGACGACCACGGTGTTGCGCCTCTGCGTCGATCACCACCGGGCCCGGCAGCGGGCCGAGCGGGCCGTCGTCCGTGGGTACCTGCAGTCCTGGGAGCCCGCTCCGGACGACGCGGTCTGCGACCATGCCGAGGCGCGTTGGCTGCTGTCCCAGGCCGGCACGCTGCGTGGCCGGGAACGTCAGGTGATCATGGCGCGGGCGGCGGGGATGAGCACCCGGGAGGCGGCCGCCGACCTGGAGATCAGCCTCAAGGCCGCCGAAGGCGCCTTCACCCGTGGGCGAGCCCGTCTGATCAGCTTTTCCCGGAACTGACGGCCAGTCAGAACCTGGATGACCTACGGATCCAGCCCGCCACCATCATCGTCACGCATCGTCGTCAGGCGCGCGCTTTCTCAGGGAGCGGTGTCGCCGAAACGCTGCCGACGACGGGCGGAGCGCACCGACGCGCCCGCCCCGGTACGTCCGTGGCCAGCGAAGGCTTCCCTGGAAGCCTTCGGTCCCGCCTGGCAGCGCGGACACCAGGTGGTACGCCGGCTTTCGTCGTCGATCTGGCCGGGCGCACGGCCCTGGTCGGCCACGAGGATCCGGCTCGCGCACCGTCGGCAGGGCCGCCCGGCCCTGCCATAGACCCAGTGCTCCTCCCCGGGACGCGTGGACCCGGTCGTCACCTGATGCCCACCGTGGGCGCCGGCTTCGATCATCGCCTGAGCTCGACGCACGAGACCAGGCAGGTCGAGTACGTCGCCCACGGGCGTCCAGGGTGACACCCCAGCCAGGAAACATGCCTCGGTGCGCCAGATGTTGCCCAGGCCGGCGAGGTTTCGCTGGTCGAGCAGCGCGGCGCCGACCAGCAGCGCGGGCCGCGCCCGCAGCCGACCGACCGCGTCCTCCAGATCCCAGTCCGGCCCGAGCACGTCGGGGCCGAGATGGCCGACCACGTCCGGTTCCCGGGCGCTCGACAGCAGCTCGACGACCGCCAGCCGGTATCCGACCGCGCTGCGTTCGGCCGTCATGAGCACCGCCCGGATCTGCCAGTCGGGGCCGCCCGACCAGCGCGCACCGGGCTGGTACAGGTGCCAGGACCCTTCCATCCGGAAGTGGGTGTGCAACGTCAGGCCACCGTCGAACCTGGTCAGCAGGTGCTTTCCCCGGGCCGCCACGCTCGTGATCCGCTGACCCGACAGGTCGGTCGTGGCCAGCCGCGGCACCCGGAACTCGGTGCGCAACAGCGGGGCCCCGGCGAGCGCGGCGTCCATCCGCCTGGCCGCCCGCCACACGGTGTCACCCTCCGGCATCCCGCGTCACCTCACTTCCGCCGCCGGCGGTCCGGCACCGCCCGCCTCGTCTCGTACCCGTCAGGAAACATCGGCGGGCAGGGGATAGGCGCCGCGGCGGGCCGGCAGCCGACGGACGGCGACCAGCGCCCCCACCAGGCCGACCAGCACGGTGAGCCCGAAGGCCACCCCCAGCCCGGAGTTCGGCGTGCCGTTCGCCGCCTGGCTCGCGGCCACCGCCACCCCGCTGATGCCGGCGCCGAACGCCGTGCCCAGGTTGTCGGTCAACGCCACCCCTGTGCTCGCCGCGCCGTGGCGCTGCGCAGGCGTCTCCGCCAGGACGAGGGTGACGACGGTGGAGTACGACATCCCGATGCCGAGGCCGGCGAGTCCCCAGGCGGCGACCGGGACCGCCAGCGGAACTTCTGGCAGCAGGATGGTGGCGAAACCGCCCGTGCCGAGCGCGACGAGGGCCAGCCCGGCGCCGATGAGATCGCGTTCGCGGACGCGTCCCGCCAGCCGGGCCTGCGCCCAGGACCCCGCGGTCCAGCAAAGGGTCGCGCTGGACACGGCCAACCCGGCCATCGCCGTCGACGCGTGCCGCACCGCGGTGATCGACAGTGGCACGAAGGTATCGGCCCCGAAGAAAGCCCAGGTCAGCAGGCCTCGGCTGGCCACGGCGGCGGGGACGCCCGGACGCAGGGCCAGCGTGCCCGGGGGCAGCAACCGCCGCAGTGGACCGAGCCCGCAGGCGATCCCGGCCACAGCCAGCGGCACACCGAGCGGCGAGCGGCTGCCTAGTCCGGCGAGGAGCAGCCCGGCCCCGAGGGTCACCCGCACCGCCGCGACGAGGGGAGCCCCACCGGGACCACCGTCGGCACCCACGCCCACACCCGCACCCACGCCCACACCCGCATCCGCGCTGGC
>NZ_JALKFU020000615.1 GCF_023242965.2 Frankia sp. AgKG'84/4 | reverse complement strand
GCCGAGGCCGACGCGCACGTCGGCGCGGCCCGCTTTGAGCGGTCACCGGCCCGGACGACGCAGCGCAACGGCTCCCGCGTTCTTCACCGGCGACGGCGTTCGGCGTATCCCCGCGCACGCGACCGCGCTGGTGGTGCCCTACCCGCATCCGCAGCGGGCGGAGGCGATGCTCTGGCAGGCGCAGGCGGACTTCCGGTTCGTCCTGCCGGGCTGCTACTGCACGGTTCCCGGGCCAGGCGGTCACGCTTCGTTCCACGGGCCGGGAGATGCGCTGACCAGCGCACTGATCGACGTCGACAACGGGACGATGTCCGCGGGTGCCGCGGCCGGCTCGCCGCGGGTGCGGGCCGCCTATGCGCGGCTGGCTCCGGCCGCCGTCGTGCTCGGCCCGTCGCAGCGCTCCGGCGAGCTGCGGGCGCTGCTGCGCGCTCTGGTCGGCCAGTCGCCGCAGCGCGTCGACGGTGTCGACCTGTGGCTGCCGGCCCGCTGATCCGCCACGCCGCCGGGATGTCGTTCACCGGACATGCCCTACGGCGCAGAGAATCAGTCACCCGAGTCGACTACGCGGGAAGCTCGTCGCAAGCGCGGATCGTCCGCCCAGCCGAGAAACCGGCGATACCGCCTCACGACGATTCCCGGACTTCCGCGACCATGGTCGCTGCTGATCACAGCTCCAGAGCGGAGGACGCACGGTGTCGACGGTTCAGACAGGCGCCCGGCGGCCGCGGCGGCTGACCCGCGGGCAACGCGCCACCGTCGCCGCCGTGGTGGTACTCGCCGTTGCCGTGGCGGGCGCGCTCGTCCTCGCCTCCGGCACGTCGGACGCGTCGAGCACCTGGGACGCATCGTCCGCGAAGGCCTGGCCACCGTCCGCCGGCAGGACCACCTGCACGAGCGTGCAGATCTACAGCGGCAACGACGACTCGCCCTACAACCGGGTCGCCGACGTGCTCCGCAGGCGTCTCGCCGCGGCACCGGAGCATTTCACCGTCTACGTCAAGGAGACGAGCGGCTCCACCGACAACATCTACCACCTCGACGGGCCCGACCCGTCCCGCTGCGCGCTGGCGATCACCCAGCTGAACACCGCCGTGGACGCCACCAGGGCGGTGTTCCAGTTCGCCCCGAGCAACGGCGGTCACGCGGTCACCGACCTGGCCACCCTGGGGACCATCCACCAGGACCTGCTGCACGTGATCGTGCGGGACCGGCCGCTGGGTCCGGGGGACAGTCCGGTGAACCGCCTCGCCGACCTGTGTGACCGCGTCGTGGCCGCGGGCGAGCCGGATTCGGGGACCCGGCAGATCGGGGACGTCCTGCTCCGCGTGGGCCTGCCGGGCTGCTCCCCCAGCGTCAGCGGTGCCGGCGTCAACGAGGGGCTGCGGTCCCTGGCCGCCGGCAAGGTCGACGCGGTCATCTGGGCCGGGGCCCCGGCCACCGCGCAGATCCGCGCGGCGATCGCCGGCGGCGCCCGGCTGCGCATGCTCGACCTGTCCGACCAGCTGCCGGCGATCACGCAGAACTGGAACACCTTCTACGGCGGTCGCAGCGGCTACTTTCCCGGCGCCGTCTTCGGGCTGGGGAGCCTCGACCACAACGATTATCCGGGCATCCGGGCCGTGCGCACCATAACGATCCCGAACGCCCTGATCGCCCACGCCGACGCGGATCCGGCCCTCGTCCGCCGGGCGACCGCCGAGCTCTACCGGGACCCGGACGAGTTCATCACACGATTGTGGGGTACAAATCCCGCACATCACACCATTCCGGATGCGCTCTCGATTTACGAGGGCCCGCTTTTCTGCTACATACCGCTTCATCGGGCTGCACAGGACTACTACCGCGAGCGGTTCGGACGAGTGCCGCGCTGCGGTGCGAACTGACGCGACGTTCAGGGCATCACGGAGGCCGGGCCGCCGCGGGTCCCGCCGGTGGAATCTCGGGTGAAGGACGCGCCATGCTACGACCACTCGCCGCTACCGACCCCAGGGAGATCGGGCCGTATCGGCTGCACCACCGGCTCGGCAGCGGTGGCATGGGCGTCGTCTACCTGGGCTACGGAGCTGACGATCAGCCGGTCGCGGTGAAGGTGCCGCACGAGTCGTTTGCCACCAGCCTGGAGTTCCGAGGCCGGTTCCGGGCGGAGGTCGCCGCCGCCCGCCAGGTGCGGGCGCCCTCGGTCGCCAGGGTGATCGACTCCGACGTGGACTGCTCGCGGCCGTGGCTGGCGACCGAATACGTCGAGGGCCCCACCCTGCACGCCGCCGTGCTGGCGGCGACCGGGCCACTGTCCGGCCGCTCGCTCGACGGGCTCGCCATCGGTCTCGCCGACGCCCTCGCCGCGATCCACGCGCTCGGCGTCGTGCACCGCGACCTCAAACCCGCCAACGTCGTGCTCTCCTGGGAGGGGCCGAAGGTCATCGATTTCGGCGTCGCCCGGTCCGCCGACTACAGCGGGTACACCCAGGCCGGGGAACTCGTCGGCACGATTGCCTGGATGGCCCCCGAGCAGCTCGGCGGCGGGGTCGCCGGCCCCGCCTCGGACGTCTTCGCCTGGGCCTGCTGCGTCGTCTACGCGGCGACCGGGCGGCGCCCCTTCGCCGGGGAGTCGCAGGAGGTCGTCGCGCTGCGGATCACCACCGCCGAACCGGACCTGGACGGCGTCCCCGCCCACCTGCTCGACGTGGTCTGCCAGGGCCTGGCGAAGAGCCCGGCGCACCGGCCGTCGGCCGCCGAGCTCCTCGATCTGTTGACCACACGGCCGCAGGACCTGTCGGGCTCCGGGCCCGTGACGACGGCCGGCGCCACCTCGCCCAGCGACACGATCGGCCGGTCCCCCGACCACGAGCGCGATGACGATCGAACGCGGCTGACGGCGTGCCCGCCACTGGAACCGCCTTCACCGCCGACCCCGGTCCCGTCGCCGACGCCGTTCTCCGAGCCGGCGCGACGCCGCGCGGCCGGGGACGCGGACGGGGGCGCCCGACCAGCGGCGCCGCCC
>NZ_JALKFU020000614.1 GCF_023242965.2 Frankia sp. AgKG'84/4 | reverse complement strand
CGGACGACCTGCCCGGCGGGCTTGGCGCGACGCAGCCTGCGCGGCGCGGCCGGCACGTCCGGTCCGGGCCCGGCGGTGAGTGCCTGGCCGAGCAGCCGGCCGAGCTTGGAGGAGTCCGCCGCGGCCTGCGCGCCCGCCGCCAGCAGCAGCTCGCCCACCTCGTCGAGGATGTGCGACTGGTCGCCGACCAGCTCCACCTCGATCTCCCGCCAGGTGCTGACCGTCGTCGACTCGCCCAGGGTCTGTGCCGAGACCTGGTCGTCGACGACCTCGGCCAGGTCCGTCCCGGTCGCGTCGCGAAGGCGCCGGGCGGTGCGCAGCGTGCGCAGCCGGGCGACCGGGCGCAGCTCGGCGCCGCGGGTGTGCACGGCGACCAGGTCGACGAACTCCGCCGGCGGGGTGTGCCGGGCGCCCTTGTCGACGACGATCTCGCCGCCGGCGGCGTCCAGCGGCAGGTGCAGTTCGTCCCGTTCGCCGACGCGGACCGGCAGCTTCAGGTGCCAGCCGGCGTCGGCACCGCCGGTGCGCCGGCGCAGCGTGATCCGGTTGCGGGCCAGGCGCAGGTCCTCGGTGTCGAAGTAGAGGGCCTCGAGGCTGACGGGCCGGCGGGTGCGCGCGGTCGCGACGCTGGCGATCGCGCCCAGCTTCGGCAGCACGAAGGTCGGCTCGACGGCGTACTTGCGTTCGATCTCCCGGATTCCGGTGGCCATGCACACTGCCTTCCTGCGCTCGCTCGTCCCGCCTTCCCGCGCACGATCGGGCGCGACACCGATGTCCCACCAGGGACGCGGCGCTGGGATGGCGGTCGAGGGGATCGCCGGACGTCGCGGGCACGGGAAGGAGGATCATCTACCCCTGCAGGACAGCCGGCGTTTTCTTTCCGTTTACCCTAACGTGGGGCTGGGATCCAGGAGACCTTCCCGGCGAGAATCACGTAACCGACGAACGCGACGGTGTCGATGAGTCCGTGCGCGATGACCAGGGGCAGCACCCGGCCGTTGCGCTGGAACAGCCGGGCGAACAGCAGGCCCATCGCGAGGTTGCCGGCGAACCCGCCGAGCCCCTGGTAGAGGTGGTACGACCCGCGCAGCACCGCGCTCGCGGCCAGCGCGCGGGTGGGGTTCACGCCGAGCTCCCGCAGCCGCACCAGCAGGTAGCCGGTGACGATCACCTCTTCGGCGATGCCGTTCTGCCAGGCGCTGAGCGCCAGCACCGGTACGCGCCACCACACGGCCGGCAGGTTCGACGGCGCGACGGTCAGGTTCGCCCCGCTGTGCCAGGCGAGCAGGTAGAAGCCAAGCCCGATGCCACCGACCCCGGCGGCCAGCAGCGCCCCGCGCGCCGCGTCCGCCCGCGGGGCGAACCTGTCCAGGCCGATCGCCCGCCGGCCGCCGCCATGGCGGGTCAGCAGGTACACCGCGAGCAGGACGGGCATCATCCCGGTCAGCAGGTCGGCCAGCTGCAGGGCGAGATCGAGCCAGGGCCGCCCCGGGGCCGCCGAGGTGTTCAGCCGGGCGACCTGGGACCGCACCGACTCCGGCCGGGTCAGGACGCCGACATAGCGGATGAGCGCGAACAGCGCCGAGGCGCCGAACGACAGCCCGAGCACCAGGCCGACCTCGATCGCGAGCTGCCGCCGGGTGAGCGGCTCGGGCCGGGCCCGGTCGGCGTCCCGGTCGGCGTCCCGGTACGGGTCCTGGTCCGACGCGACCGCCGGCGTCGACGCGGCGTCGCTCATCGCTCGACCGTAGTCGACGTCGGCGCGCGGCCGAAAGGATCATGGGGTTGCGGGGAACCGCCTGGCGGTCCGGCGGGTCAGGGCCGGACCGCCGTCGGGCCCGGTGGGAGGGGACGGCCACCGGGCCACGCTCGTCAGGTGGTCGGTTCGGGCCGGGTGAACAGCCGGTAGAGCACGATGATCGGCGGTAGGACGATCGCGAGGCCGCCGGCGACCGCGTAGAGCATCGCGTGGATGTTGGTCGTCGGCGCCGCCGCCGAATCCGCGGTGACCTGCCCGACGATGAGGTCGGGATACTGGGCGACCGCCCAGCCCCACAGCATCGCGCCGACGGCCAGCCCGGCGGCGAGCCGGGCGACGACGAACTGTCGGCGGGCCAGCGCGACCAGGGTCGCCGCACCACCGATCACGGACAGCGCGACCAGCGGCATCGACCGGTCCAGGAACCGGTGCGCGACGACGGGCGCCTGATCCCAGAACAGCGGCAGCAGCATCATCGCGAGCGCGCCGCACACCACGGCGCCACCGGTCGCGCGGCGGCGGAACTCCGGTATCAGATGTTCGGTCGCCGGTGAGGCGGCCGCGTCCTTGCACAGGTACACGGCGGCGAGGAAGGCGGTCACGGCGACGGCGAACACCCCGCAGCCGAGACCGAAGGTGCTGCGCAGCGGCTCGACCGGGTCATCCGGTGACATCCGGCCCGTCGCCAGCGAGGCGCCGGCGACGCCGAGCGCGAACGGCGTGATCGTCGACGACACCGCGAAGACGTGCCCCCACCAGTGGTCCGGCCCGGCCGCGCCGGCGCCGTAGGCCCGGTAGACGTACGCGGCGCCGCGCAGCACGATGCCGACGAGCGCGGCCGACAGCGGGATCTCCAGGGACGAGCCGACCAGGCCGTACGCCGGCGGGAACCCACTGAACAGGGCGACGACGATGAAGACCAGCCAGACGTGGTTGGCCTCCCACACCGGCCCGATCGCGTTCGAGATCAGCTTGCGCTGGTCGCGGGCATCCGGGCCGCGGGCGAGCAGGTCCCACACACCCCCGCCGAAGTCGGCGCCGCCCAGCAGCGCGTACGCGGTGAGTCCGATCACCATGACGATCAGGAGCAGGTCGGCGGCGGTCATCGGGTCTCTCCCGGGTCGTTGCGGCCGGCGGTGTGCGCACCGGAGTCGGGACGACGGCCGGGGAGGGCGTGCCTGCCGCCGTGACGGCGGCCGAACAGCCCGTACCGGCCGGGGCCGCCGCGGCGCAGCGAGACTC
>NZ_JALKFU020000613.1 GCF_023242965.2 Frankia sp. AgKG'84/4 | reverse complement strand
GCCCGGTGGGCGACGACGAGGACCGGTGGGCGGCGCAACTCGCGGCGCGCACGGCCTGCCCGACACACCAGGCGCGGCTGTCGGCCGACCCGCACCTGCGTCGCGCGGCGCTGGACCAGCCGGTCCCGGCGTCCTGGCTGGCGGACGCCGACCTGTCCCGGATCGATATCCCGATCCTCGGCCTGCACGGCACGGCTGACCTGGTCAGCCCGCCGCGCCCGGCCCGCGCCCGCTACGCCGCGGCGCCGCGGGCGGAACTGGTCACCATCGACGGCGGCCGCCACGACGCCCTCAACGACGCGACCCACCGCACCGCCGCCGCCGTGATCGTGCTGTTCCTCGAGCGCCTGCGGCTCGGCGCCGAGCTGGCACCCATCGCCCGGTGGGCGTGACCCGCCCCGCCCACCGGGCGCCTGAACCACTCACCCCGGAGACCCCGATGCCCGTCGAGTTCATCAGCGCCATCAACGTCAACCCGTCGAACGAGCTCAACCAGCTCGGCCGCGCCGCCGTCGACCTGCCCTACTTCAAGCGGTACGCGCGCACCCTCGACGACTACGGCTTCGACTACACCCTCGTGCCGTACTCCTCGGCCTACCTCGACCCGTTCACCGTGGCGACCGCCATCACCCAGTACACCGAGCGGGTCCGGCCGATCGTCGCGCTGCGGCCCAACACGATGTACCCGACGGTGGCCGCCAAGCAGCTCGCCACCCTCGACCAGCTCTCCGGCGGGCGGGCCGTCGTGCACTTCATCGCCGGCGGCGATGACAAGGAGCAGGCCCGCGAAGGCGACCGGCTGCCCAAGGCCGAGCGCTACGCCCGCCAGGCGGAGTACATCGAGATCCTGCGCCAGGTGTGGACCCGCACGGCGCCGTTCGACCATGCCGGGACGTACTACTCGTTCGACGACTTCGTCTCGGTGGTCCGCCCGGTCAACGGCACCATCCCGGTGTCCGTCGGCGGCTCGTCCGCGCAGGCCTACCAGGTCGGCGGCGCGCTCGGCGACATCTTCGGGCTGTGGGGGGAGCCGCTGGCGCAGACCCGCGAGCAGATCGACGCGGTCCGCGCGCAGGCCCGCCTCGCCGGGCGCACCGACAGCCCGCGGATCTGGGTCACCTTCCGCCCGATCATCGCCCCGACCGAGGAACTCGCCTGGGCGAAGGCGCACCAGATCCTCGCGGTGCTGCGGGGCTCCGCCGGCGCCGCCCAGCGGGCGTTTCGCCTCGGCGGCACCCAGCCCGCGAACGTCGGCTCCCAGCGGCTGCTGGCCGCCGCCGCCCGTGCCGAGGTGCACGACCGGGCGCTGTGGACGGCGCCGGCGAAGGCGACGAACGCCGCCGGCGCGTCCACCGCGCTCGTCGGCACCCCCGAGACCGTCGCCGCCGCGATCCTCGACTACGTCGACCTCGGCGCCGAACTGATCTCCATCCGCGGTTACGACAACCTCAACGACGTCGTCGACTACGGCCGCCACGTGCTGCCGCTGGTCCGCCAGGAACTGGCGCACCGCGAGGCCACCGGCCGCCGCGGCGAGATCGTGCCGCTCGACGCGGGCCTGCCCGCCCCGGAGCTGGCCGCCGCCGGAGCCGCGTCATGACAACCCCGACCGACCTCGCCACCTCCTCCCCGACCTCCCCGACCTCCCCGGGCGCCCCCGGCGCCCCCGACCCCGCTACCGGCGTGGCCGGTATCGACATCTCCGACGAGGCGCTCGCGCGGGTCGGTGCCCAGCTCGCGGCGACCGCCGAGGAGTACGACCGGTCGGGGGAGTTCCCCTGGGCGGGCATCCAGGCCGTGCACGACGCGGGCCTGCTGCGCCTGGGCATCGAGCAGCCGCTGACGCCGACGGACAGCGTCCGCGTGTTCGAGGCGCTCGGCAAGGGCGACCCGTCGGTCGCGCTGATCACCGCTATGACGGTCTTCCAGCACGTCGCGCAGGCCCACGCCCCGTTCTGGCCCGAGGAGGCCTACCGCCGCGTCGTCGCCGACTCCCGCCACCGCCCGGTGCTGATCAACGCGATCCGCGCCGAACCCGAACTCGGCGCCCCGGCCCGCGGCGGACTGCCCGCGACGAAGATCCGGTGCACCGGGCAGGGCTGGGTGCTCACCGGCCACAAGGGTTTCGCGACCAGTTCCGAAGGGCTCAGCTACCACCTGGTGTGGGCGGCGACCGAGGAGGACGACCCGCTGGTCGGACACGCGGTGGTGCCCGCGGACGCGCCCGGCATCGAGATCGTCCGCACCTGGGACCACTTCGGGCTGCGGGCGAGCAGCACCCATGACGTCCACTACCGCGACGTCAACGTGCCCGCCGACCATTTCCGTGGCGTGCGCGCCTCGGCGCAGTCCCACGACGCGGCGCTGGCCGCCATCGGGATCGGCGCGAGCGCGCTGTACATCGGCGTCGCCCGCGCCGCGCAGGAGTTCTTCCTGCGTTTCGCGCACGAACGGGTGCCCACGGCCCTGGGCCGCCCGATCGCGACGACCGAACGCATCCAGACCATCGCCGGCGAGATCGAGGCGCAGCTCGTCACCGCCGAGGAGATCGCCTTCTCCGTGGCACGCCGCTTCGAGACGGGCGACCCGCGGGCCGGCGAACGGGCGCTGCTCGCCAAGGCGCTCATCGCCCGCGCGGCCATCGGCGCCGTGCAGACCGCGGTCGCCGCCCTCGGCAACCCCGGGCTGACCCGGCACAACCCGCTCGAACGCCACCTGCGCGACGTCCACTGCGTGCGCGTGCACCCGCCGCAGGAGGACAGCGCCCTGCTGGCCGCCGGCCGCCGCACCCTCGCCGCCACCGCCCAGACCCCAGCCGCCCAGACCCCAGCCGCCCAGACCCCCGCCGCCGAAAATCCCATCCCCGAGAACCCGGCACCATGAGGAGCACCCACAGTATGAGCACGTCGCACCGGCACCGATCAGGGGGACGGCTGGCCGCGGCCGCCGTCTCCGTCCTCGCCGCCATCACCCTCGCGGCCTGCGGCAGCGGCGGTGGGTCCGGCTCGGAC
>NZ_JALKFU020000612.1 GCF_023242965.2 Frankia sp. AgKG'84/4 | reverse complement strand
GCGCAGGCCAGCAAGGACGCGCAGGCCGAGGCCGGCGGCACCGCGCCGGCATCGGCGCCAGCCGGCGCCTCGGTCTCGGGATCGACTGAGCGGAAGGGGAACTGACGATGCCAGTCACCCCGGTCCTCACCCGGCGTTGGAACACTCCGGAGTCGTGGACGATCGACACCTACCGCCGACTCGACGGGTACGTCGCCGCGCGCACCGCGCTCGCCGGCGACCCCGACGACCTGATCAAGCTGGTCAAGGACTCGGGTCTGCGCGGCCGCGGCGGCGCGGGCTTCCCCACCGGGATGAAGTGGGGCTTCATCCCCCAGGGCGACGGCAAGCCGCACTACCTCGTCATCAACGCCGACGAGGGCGAGCCCGGCACCTGCAAGGATGCCCCGCTGATGAAGGCGGACCCGCACTCGCTGATCGAGGGCATCATCATCGCCTCCTACGCGGTGCGGGCCAACCGGGCGTTCGTCTACCTGCGCGGGGAGCTGATCCACGCGGCCCGCCGGATGCGCGCCGCCGTCGCCGAGGCTTACGAGGCCGGTTTCCTCGGCCGCAACATCCTCGGCAGCGGCTTCGACCTCGACCTCGTCGTGCACTCGGGCGCGGGGGCGTACATCTGCGGCGAAGAGACGGCGCTGCTCGACTCGCTGGAGGGGCGCCGCGGCCAGCCGCGGCTGCGCCCGCCGTTCCCGGCGACCCACGGGCTGTACGCGTCGCCGACCGTCGTGAACAACGTCGAGACGATCGCCAGCGTCCCGTTCATCGTCAACCATGGCGTGGACTGGTTCCGCTCGATGGGTCGGGAACGCTCGCCGGGCCCGAAGATCTACAGCCTGTCCGGGCACGTGACCAGGCCGGGCCAGTACGAGGCCCCGATGGGCACGACGCTGCGGGAGCTGCTGGAGATGGCGGGCGGCGTGCGCGGCGGGCGCAAGCTGAAGGCGTGGACCCCGGGCGGGTCCTCCACCCCGATGCTCACCGCTGACCACCTCGACGCACCGCTCGACTTCGAGGGCATGCAGGAGGCCGGCTCGCTGCTCGGCACCGCGGCCCTCATGATCATGGATGAGACGACCGACATGCTCCGGGTCGTCCGCCGCCTCACCCAGTTCTACGCGCACGAGTCGTGCGGCAAGTGCACCCCGTGCCGCGAGGGCACGAGCTGGATGGTGCAGATCCTCTCCCGCATCGAGCGGGGCCAGGGCGACGCCGAGGACGTGGACACCCTCGTCGACGCCTGCGACAACATCTTCGGCCGGGCGTTCTGCGCGCTGGCCGACGGGGCCACCTCCCCGATCGTGTCGGGGATCAAGTACTTCCGGGATGAGTTCATCCCGGTGAGCGCGGTGACCACGAAGCCGGAGTCCTCGAAGACCACCCCTGACGGCGCCGCGGCCGGCGACGACGCGGCCGCCGCCCCGGGTGCCTACGCGGGAGCGCACTGACAACCATGACCGCCCCAGCCCGAACCTCCGCGCCCACCCCCGAGCCGGCCCCGCCGGCCGCACCCGACCAGGTCAGCCTCACCATCGACGGGCTGTCGGTCAGCGTCCCCAAGGGCACACTGATCATCCGGGCGGCCGAGCTGCTCGGCATCGAGATCCCGCGGTTCTGCGACCATCCATTGCTCGACCCCGTCGGCGCCTGCCGGCAGTGCATCGTCGAGGTGGAGGGTCAGCGCAAGCCGGTCGCCGCCTGCACCACGACGGTCGCCGCCGACATGGTGGTCGGGACCCAGCTCACCTCGCCGGTCTCCCGCAAGGCGCAGGCCGGCAACATCGAGTTTCTGCTGCTCAACCACCCGCTGGACTGCCCGATCTGCGACAAGGGCGGCGAGTGCCCGCTGCAGAACCAGTCGATGGCCAACGGCGGCGCGGTCTCCCGGTTCAAGGAGACCAAGCGCGCCTACCCGAAGCCGATCGCGATCTCCACCGAGATCCTGCTCGACCGGGAACGCTGCGTGTTGTGCGCGCGCTGCACCCGGTTCTCCGCGCAGATCGCCGGTGACCCGTTCATCGAGCTGTTCGAGCGCGGCGCCGCCGAGCAGGTCGCGGTCAGCGACGGGCAGCCGTTCTCGTCCTACTTCTCCGGCAACACCGTGCAGATCTGCCCGGTCGGTGCGCTGACCAGCGCCGCCTACCGCTTCCGGGCCCGGCCGTTCGACCTGGTCTCCACGCCGACGGCCTGCGAGCACTGCGCGTCGGGCTGCAGCCTGCGTACCGACCACCGGCGCGGGAAAGTCACCCGCCGCCTCGCCGGCGACGACCCGGCGGTCAACGAGGAGTGGAACTGCGACAAGGGCCGCTTCGCGTTCACCTACGCCCGCTCCGCCGACCGGCTCACCACCCCGCTGATCCGCGACGATGACAGCGGCCAACTCGTCGAGGCGACCTGGTCCGAGGCACTGGAGTATGCCGCCCGAGGGCTCGCGGAATGCCGTGACCGCAACGGCGTCGGCGTGCTCACCGGCGGCCGGCTGACCCGCGAGGACGCCTACGCCCACGGCAAGTTCGCCCGGGTCGCGCTCGGCACCAACGACATCGACTTCCGGTCCCGGCCGCACTCGGCCGAGGAGGAGCAGTTCCTCGGCCACGCGGTCGCCGGGCGCGGCATCGGCGTCACCTACGCCGACCTGGAGGCGGCGCCCGCGGTGCTGCTCGTCGCGTTCGAGCCGGAGGAGGAGTCGCCGATCGTCTTCCTGCGCCTGCGCAAGGCCGCCGACAAGCACGCGGCCGCCGTGCATGCCCTCGCCCCGCTGGTCACCCGCGGGCTCGCGAAGCTCGGCGGGACGCTGGTGAGCACCGAGCCGGGCGGCGAACCGGCCGTCCTCGACGCGTTGGCCACCATCGGTACTGCCGAGTCCGACACCGACCCGCTCGCCGCGACCGCCCGCGCCGTGCGCGAGCCGGGCGCGGTGATCCTCGTGGGGGAGCGGGCCGGAGAGATCCCCGGCGCGCTGTCCGCCGTGCTGCGCCTCGCCGAGGCCAGCGGCGCCGCGCTCGCCTGGGTGCCGCGC
>NZ_JALKFU020000611.1 GCF_023242965.2 Frankia sp. AgKG'84/4 | reverse complement strand
GGCGCGCGCTGGCAGGGCGCCTGGCGCCCCGCGCGGCCCCAGCGCCGGTCTCGTCGGCGGGGTCGTCCGGTCGGGGCTCGGCGCCGGCACGAGCGAGCTCGGTGACCGCCCGGTCCAACTCGTCCGAGCCCAGGATGCCCCGCAGCCGCAGGACCGCCCCGATGATCTCGCCCTGCTGGTGGCGCAGGGTGTCGAGGGAGGCGGAGCTGCGGGCGAGGTCCTCGGCGAGTTCCTGGTGACGGCGCAACGCGAGGCGTTGGCTCTCCTCCACCGCGTCGAGCAGGAGCTTCTCGGCCTGGCCCCGGGCCTCCCGCACGATCGGGTGGTTGGCGCCCGCGTCCTCGATCACCTCCTCGAGAGCCGATTCGGCGATGCGCCGCGCCCCTTCGACGATCTCCTCGGCCTGCTGCTCGGCGATCGCGAGCATCTGGCCGATCCGGGCGCCGGCGTGCGCGGCGGACTGGCCATCGCCGGCGCGGGCCCCGTTGCGTTCCCGCTCGTGCTTCAGCGCGCTCTCAGCGGCAGCCGCGCGGGAGGTCACCTGGCTGGCGTACCGCCACAGACTGGCGAGGTAGTCGTCCACCTGGCGCGGGTCGTAGCCGTGCGCGACCTCGTCGAAGGCGGGCCGGTCGGCGGCGGAACCCGGATCGGTCCCGTGGTCGTGCTCCCCCATCCCTCAGCTCCCTCAGGGTCGGACGGGTTCAAGGTCTACGCCGAGCAGTGTGTCAACCAGTCGCGCGACCAGTGCGGGCGCCTCCCCCCCGATGCCGGCGGGGCCCGTTCCCGCACCGGGATCGGCCAGCGCGGCACCGACCCAGGAGTCGACCGCGGCGAGGGCGCCGGGCGCGTCGAGGTCGTCGGCGAGCCGCTCGCGCACCGCCGCGAGCAGCGGTGTCGCATCCGGGCCGGCGGACAGCGCCACCGCGGCCCGCCAGCGGTCGATACGCGCCGCGCCCGCGGTGAGCAGGTCCGCCGTCCACTCCCAGTCGTCGGTGTGGCGATGATCGAGCAGGGCCAGGCGCAGCGCGCCGGGGTCTGCGCCGACGCGGCGCAGCCGGGAGACGAACTCCAGGTTCCCGCGCGACTTCGACATCTTGTGCCCGTCGAGGCTGACCATCGCCGTGTGCACGTAGCTGCGGGCGAACGGGCGGGTGCCGGTGGCGACCTCGGCGTGCGCCGCGCTGCACTCGTGGTGCGGGAACATGAGGTCGGTGCCGCCGCCCTGGAGGTCGACGACGCCGTCGAGGTGGTGGCGCGCGATCGCGGAGCACTCGATGTGCCAGCCGGGCCGGCCCGGGCCGAACGGTGAGGGCCAGGACGGCTCGCCGGGGCGCTCGGCCCGCCACAGCAGCGGGTCCAGCGGGTCCTTCTTGCCGGCGCGCTCCGGGTCGCCACCGCGCTGCGCGCACAGCTCGAGCATCTCGGCGCGGTCCAGCCGGGAGACCTCGCCGAACGCGGGTGCGGCGGCGACGGAGAAGTACACGTCGTTCTCGACCTGGTAGGCGGCACCCCGGTCGACGAGCTCACCGACCATGTCGACGATCATCGGGATGGCTTCGACGACGCCGACGTACGCGTCGGGCGCGAGGATGCGCAGCATCGCCATGTCCTCGCGGAACAACGCGATCTCCCGCTCGGCCAGGTCGCGCCAGTCCAGCCCGTCGCGCGCGGCGCGCTCCAACAGCGGATCATCCACGTCCGTCACGTTCTGTACATAACGGACGTCGTGCCCGGCGTCGCGCAGCACCCGCTGCGCGAGGTCGTACGTCAGGTAGGTGAACGCGTGGCCGAGGTGCGTCGCGTCGTAGGGGGTGATGCCGCAGACGTACAGGTGGGCGGTGGCCCCCGGGTCCACCGGGCGCACACCGGCGACGGGCGTGTCGTAGACCCGCAACGGCCGGCCGCGGCCGGGAAGGGGACGTACCGGGGGAGATGGCCACGCCTGCATGCGTGTCAGCGTAGCCGCGAACCGTTCGCCCGGCGGGCACAAGATGGGTAACCGAGGCCAACCGACCTGCGCGGACGACGCGGGCGCCCACGCGTCAGCGCGAGGTCAGAACGGCGGCCAGGGGATCGGCGGCCAGTCCGCCGAGGGCAGGGGGAAACGGCCGGAGTCCAGCAGGCCGTCCACCCGCTCGGCGAGCGCCCGCAGCTCGCTCACCGTCAGCAGTTCCCCGAGCCGTTCACCGAGTTCGGCGGCGAGGGCGTCGCGCAGGCAGCCGAGCAGCGCCGTCTCCTCGGCGTCCAGGCGGTGCCCCCGCCAGGTCCACAGCAGCGTGCGCAGCTTGCCCTCGCAGTGGAACGTGACGCCGTGATCGATGCCATGGACGCGTCCCGACGGTGCGGGCAGCAGATGCCCGCCCTTGCGGTCGGCGTTGTTGATGACGGCGTCGAACAGGGCGATGCGGCGCAGCTGCGGGTCCTCGGAGCGGGTCAACGCGACGAGGTCGACGGTGATGTCGGTGTCGATCCACAGCTGCACCATGCCCTCGCCGAACGGGCCGTCGCGCAGCACCGTCGGCGGCACGATGCCGAGGTCCAGGGCCGCGGACACCTCGTAGGCGGCGAGCTCCCGGGCGGCGAGCGTGCCGTCAGGGAAGTCCCACAGCGCCCGCTCGCCGCGCACCGGCTTGTACACGCAGCGCCCGGCGGCCCGCGCCGTGCTGATCTCGCAGTACAGCGTGGCGTTGCTGGCGTCGGTGAGCCGGGCGGTGATCGTCAGCTCGCCGCGGCGCAGCAGGTCGAGGGCGGCGGCGGCGTCCAGGCCACCGCCGTCGACGGGATCGAGGGCCGGTCGCCGCCCCGGTGGCGGACCGACCGCGGGAGCGCCCATCATCCCAGTCTGTCCGCTGGAGACCCGGGCTGTCGCCGGGCACCGGGCGTGAGGGCCGTCTCTCCGGGCCCGTCCGTGCTCAGGGGAGCGGCCCGCCAGGCGGGAGCTGGCCGTTCGTGGACGGGCGGTGGCCGTTGCTGCGCGGGCAGGCGTGGTCGTCATCGAGAGGCTCGCCGCACAGCGGGCAGGCAGGC
>NZ_JALKFU020000610.1 GCF_023242965.2 Frankia sp. AgKG'84/4 | reverse complement strand
GGCCAGCGACCCGCGGCCGGGGCGGTTTCGGCGATTGCCACCCGGCCGGCCGGGCGCGGCGTCAGGTCCGGCAGGTCCGGCAGGTCCGGCAGGTCCGGCAGCTCCGGGAGGTCCGGTAGCTCCGGGAGGTCCGGTAGCTCCGGGAGGTCGAGGTCCGGGAACGTGCTGCCCGGCGAGGGCATCGGCACCCGTCGGGCGGCGGACCGGCGGTCGGCGAGCCGGTCCAGGCCCACGGCCGTGATCGCCGCGGCGCACAGCATCACGTACAACGCGAACCTGGAGGGCAGGGCGTTGCGCAGCACGGGCAGATGCTCGCCGAGCAGCCACGGCAGCGGGATCGAGGTGACCCGGCCATCGACGTGCAGGTGATCGCCGAGGGAGAGCACCGCCATCGCGAGGCCGACGGGCACGAGCACCCGCACCAGCGGGTCGCGGCGCGCGCCGATCGCCGCCCCGACGGCCAGCAGTACCAGTGGGAGGCCCAGATAGCCGCCCACCTCCACGGCGTTGCCGGAGAAACCCAGGCTGTGCCGCAGCGCGCTGGGCGGAGCGATGCGCTGTAGGGGTGTGGGGGTGAGGAACGTGCCCAGGTCGCTCACGGCGATGCCGGACGGCTGGATCGATCCGTGGACGCGCTGGTCGCCGCGGAACTGCGCGCCCAGTGGCCACGCGAGCAGCACCACCGCGACCAGCGCCGCGATCCCCAGGCCGCCCAGCGCCGCGGCCAGCCGTCCGCGCACCGCCGTCGGGTGGCGCACGGCGAGGACACCGAGGCCGAATGCCGCCGCCAGCGCGGACGTCGCGAGGAGCTCCTCACCGATGAGGGCCTGGCCGGCGACCGCCAGCCCCAGCAGGATCCCCGTCCGGACCCGTGACCGGCCGCGGACGACCAGGTCGTCGAGCAGCATCAGCAGCAGCGGCGGGAACGGCGCGAACGCGAGGTGCAGGTGGCCGTAGGCGCTGCCGATCGCATAGGGCCCGAAGGCGTAGAACAGGCCGGCCAGCGCCGCCGGCGCGTCCCGGACCCAGCGCCGCATGGCCCAGAACAGCGCCAGGCCGCTGAGCACGGGCGCGAGCGTCAGCAGCACGAGCAGTGCGGTCACCGGTCCGGCGAGCAGCGTGACCGGCGCGGCGAGCAGGCCGAGCAGCGGCACCGGGGTGCTCCACAGCAGGTTCGCGCCGTCGGGCGCGTTGATGCTGTGGGTGATGAACGGGTCGAGGCCGTGCGCCACGGCGTGCGGCGTCCAGCGCAGGAACCACGAGAACAGGTAGGCGTCGTTCCCGCCGTAGGCAATCTCGCCGGGATGCCGCCAGCCCACTCGAAAGATCCAGACGGACACGGCGAGATACCCGAGGATCACCGCGGGCACGACCGGCAGCCGCCAGGGGAGCCCGCCGACGGGAGCCGCTGTCGGCAGGCTCCGTTCACCGGGCCGGCCCGGCACGCCGCGTGCGTCGAGGCGCCTCGTGTCACCGGGGTCCGGACCGGCCTGGTCCTGGTCCTGGTCCTGGTCGGAGCTGGTCACGGCGGTCCCCCCTCGCGCCTCGTGATCCGGTCCGTTGACACTCAGGGCCCGGAGAAGCGGAACATTCGCGACGATATCCGCAGCCGACGTGCGGATCGCCACAAATTCGGCCGCTCTTAATGCGAAGAGTGACCGGCGTTGTCAGCGTGATCCCAGTCGGGATACCCATTTCCGGGCGCGGTCGTCCCGTCGCCGCAGGCCGAGCGGGCCCTAATGCCATGGTCGGGGCGGTTTTACCCGGTGGTCGGGCCGTCCGCCTCCGGCTCGGTGGCGGACGGTGTCCACTCCGCCACGAGGGACCGAAACGTGCGATATCTCGCTACGGTGTACTCGCTGGCCACGACGTCATCGCGGTCCAGGAGCGCGACCGGATAGCCGCGTTCGGCCCGATAGCCGCGCGCGCCGATGATGACGCGGCCACCCAGTCGCACCACACCAACCACGCAGGGCAAGGACGACCAGCGTGGGAGCTTGGCCGCCGCGAGGATCTCCGGGGTCCGCCACGCGTAGAGGCCACACAGGCAGTGCTCACCCGGCACCCGGTCGTGGCTCGCGGTCGGCGGGCCGCTGGGTGCGCCGGGATCGGGTCGTGCCGTGCGTAGGCAGTGGGCCTGGGTGATCCCGTCGGGGCGCCACAGCAGCATGCCCGGCGGGAACGGCGTCCAGGGCGTCCAGGCGGGGCGCAACCGGCCCTCGCGGTCGACCGCCCACTGGCGCCAGCCGAGCAGACTCACCCCGGCACCGGCACCGGCACCGGTTCCGGTTCCGGAGTTGGTATGGAGGGAGCCGGCGCCGGAATCGTGAACGGCTCGGCGTCGGGAAAGCTGATCGGCTCGTCCTCGACGATCCGTTCCGGTTTGCCCACATCACCCATGTCCATAAGGTGAGCGGCCCCTGCCGCCGCGTCAATGGTCGATCGGTAGGGGCCCCTCTTCGGGGCCGTCAACCCGTACCGGTGGACCGCCGACGATTGCCGGTCCGGGCCGACCTCGGAGGAGGTGGACTCTGGCCACGTCTGGCTGACCGCCACGGCTCCGTCGGACTAGTCGGCACCTGGTGTTGAATGTGGGTCTTCCCATAGTTATATGAGGTGATGGTGTTGTTGGGTGTGTCTTCGGCCGGCCGGCTGCCCGTTTCTGGTCCGGTCGACGGGTCCGACCCGATCTCCGCCTCCGAGCCGATCTCCGCCTCCGAGCCGATCTCCGCCTCCGAGCCGGTCTCCGCCTCCGAGCCGGTCTCCGCCTCCGAGCCGGTCTCCGCCTCCGTGACCGCCCCGGCCCAGGATGCCGAACTGGCCGCGGGTGAGATCGCGGCGGTCGAGGCGGCGGCCGTCGCGGCGAGTGTCGCCTGCGACGACCCCTACGAGACGGCGGCGATGCTGCTGTGGTCCCGGGTCCTCGGGGCGGTGCCGGGCGCCCCGCACGACGACCTCGCCGGGCGCCCCGGTCCAACGCGGCACAGATCCGGGACACCTCCGACTTCGAGATCCCCGTGTCCACCCCGAGCGCGGCAACGA
>NZ_JALKFU020000060.1 GCF_023242965.2 Frankia sp. AgKG'84/4 | reverse complement strand
GTCCGGCTCCTGCCCGCCGGTCAGGTCCGCGTCCTCGCCGGCCTGGTCGAGGCCCGCGGCGGGCGTCCCGTCCGGCGCCGTGCGATGGGCCCCGCCCGCCGCGTCGGTGATCGCCCGCAGCTCACGCAGCAGGTCGTCGTCGGGGTCCGGGTCGTCCTCGGCGAGGGGACGCAGCAGCAGGCGGCGTTCGGCCGCGCTCAGGCCCGGCGCCGCCGAGGCGAGCGTGCCCGGGTCGGCGTAGAGCTCGGCGACGAGCTGGTCGGGGCTCAGCACCGGCCAGAGGTCGTCGAGCGCCGCGCGCACCGCCGGGTCGGCGCGCAGCTCTCGGCGAAGCTGGGCGAGGTCCTCCTCGTCGAGCAGGCTGGACCCGCCGGAACCGGCCGGGGTCAGCAGGTCCAGCGCCTCCGGATCGGCCTCGAGCACCTGCGCGGTGATCGTCTCGGCGGCGTAGCCGTCGGCGATCTGGCGGGCCAGCGCTTCGATCACGGCGCGGACGAACAGGGCGCGGGCGTCGTTGTGCAGCTCGCCGGACTCCCGGGCGAGCTGGCGGGCACGGGCGCAGGTGCCGTACTCCAGCAGGAGCAGCCGCTCCTCGGTGTGGATCTCCAGCGTGCCGCCGCGGGGGAGGCGCTGTCGGTCGCGCACGGCGGCGGCGATCACGTCGGCCATCGCCGCCCGCCCCTTGAGCTCGGCCACCGCCGGGTCCTCCGCGCGCCGCACCGTCACCCCGGGGTAGAGCGTGTCAACGGTCGCGCTGACCACGCTGGTCTCGCCGAGCGAGGGCAGCACGTTCTCGATGTAGCGCAGGAACGCGCGGTGCGGGCCGACGACGAGCACGCCGCTGCGGGCCAGCCGGTCACGGTGGGTGTAGAGCAGGTAGGCGGCGCGGTGCAGAGCGACGGCGGTCTTGCCGGTGCCGGGGCCGCCCTGGACGACGAGGATCCCGCGGTGGTCGGCCCGGATGATCCGGTCCTGCTCGGTCTGGATCGTCGCGACGATGTCGCTCATCCGCCCCGTTCGGGCGGCGTTGAGGGTCGCGAACAGCGCCGGTTCGCCGACCAGCTCGACCGGGCCACCGCCGGGGGTGGCCTGATCGGGTGACGCGCCCGCCGGTTCGCGCCCGCCCCGCCCGCCGGCCGGTCCCGCCACGTCGAAGACGTCGTCCTCCAGCCCGGTCACGGCCCGGTTGCGGGTCACGATGTGCCGGCGCCGGCGCAGACCGAGACGCATCGCCCCGGTCGCCGCGTAGAAGGGCCGGGCGGCGGGAGTGCGCCAGTCGATCAGCAGGGGCTCGTAGTCGGCCGCCTCGTCGAAGATGCCCATCCGGCCGATGTAGCGCCGTTCGCCGTCGTCGAAGTCCAGCCGGCCGAAGCACAGGCCATGCTCCGCGGCCCTGATCCGGGCCAGCGTGGCGGCACAGTCGGCGCTGGCCGCCTCCCGCTCGAAACGGGCCCGCGGCAGGCTCTCCGACTGCCGGAGAATCCCGCGCAACCGGGCCGCGGCCCGCCCGCGCAGACCATCGAGACGGCCGTAGAGAGCGGAGACGTACGCCTGCTCGAAACCAATGTCCTCTGTTGACAAACCGGCCACATCCCTGCTATTGTCACGCCGCTTTCAATGTCGTGTGTTCATTCCTTCCGGGAAGTCTAGCGGCCCCGGAAGTCGAGCCCCCACGGCAAGGCCGCCCCGCTTGACAGGGCCCCCAGCAGCGCGGCGGCGCGCCGGCGGCCGACGGCGGGCGAAAACCGGAATTGCGCGGGGCCGCCTATTCGCACGGAATTCCCAGGCCGCGTCGGACGAATACCGGCCATCGGCCTGGCGACCGACGACGG
This sequence comes from Frankia sp. AgKG'84/4, assembly GCF_023242965.2. Lineage (GTDB taxonomy): Bacteria > Actinomycetota > Actinomycetes > Frankiales > Frankiaceae > Frankia. The sequence continues at coordinate 14,903 of NZ_JALKFU020000060.1, read as the reverse complement.
TGCGAAAAACCCGTCCGGTGCCGACCGTCGCGCGGGTACACCCGAATGCCGGCGAAAGCGGAGGTCACCGGGAACGGATGCGGTCATCCTCGGCGCCGTGGAGAACGAGACCGCACCAGGCAGCTCGATCCCCGGCCCGCGACCGGCCCCGCCCGCCCCCTCTGCCGCGACGGCTCCGTCTGCTCTCCCGGCCGGGACGGCTCCGTCTGCTTTCCCGGCCGGGACGGCTCCGACCGGCCCACCGGCCGAAACGGCCGCGCCCGAGCCTCCGGCCGGGGCGCCCCCGTCCCCGGCCGGCGCCGCGGGCGCGGGCCGGCCGGGGAACGCGGGGGATCCTCAGCGGCGCTTGAAGTTCGGCGTGCGCTTCTGGGCGAAGGCCGCCGGGCCCTCCTGGGCGTCCTCGGTGCCGAAGTTGGCGTCGGCGTACGGCTTCTCGTAGGCGAAGGCCTCTTCCTCGGACAGGCTCAGCGTCTCGCGCAGCGTCTTGAGCACCGCCTCGACGGCCAGTGGGCCGTTGGCGGCGATCACGGTGGCGACCTCCAGGGCCTTCTTCAGCGCCTCGCCGGAGGGGACGAGCTGGCCGACCAGACCGAACTGGTAGGCCTCGGTGGCGGGCAGGTGGCGACCGGTGAGCAGCAGGTCGGCGGCGACGGGGTAGGGGAGGTCTCGTCGGAGTCACCGCCGAGCGCGCGCAGGTCCATACCGGAGCAGAACGAACCGCCGGCGCCGGTCACGACGATCGCGCGGATGTCCGGGTTCTCGTCGGCCTGGGCCCAGACGTCGGCCAGCAACCGGAACGAGGTGAGGGTGAGGGCGTTGCGCCGGTGGGGGCGGTTCAGCGTCACCGTCAGGATGGCGCCGTCCTGCTCGACGAGGACCTGGGACATCGTTGTCGCTCCATACCGTCCGGCGCCCGGCCCGGTGGGCTGCGCCGGGCCGGGCGGGACGTTGCTCGAGGGGGCGGGGAAGTCCCGCGCGCGCGACGATGGTCTCGCTCGCGGGAGACGGGGCGCGAGGCTAGCGCGGCCCGGGAATTTAGGCAACCTTATGTTGCGGCATTTGTTGCGGCAATTCGGGTGGCCGGCTAGGGTTCGAACACCGGCATTGCGGGCGCGCGTCGGCGCCGACCTGATGGTCGAGGTCGGCACCGGGTCTCGCCGTCGCACTCGCTCCCGCCCGCGCGCGGCTCGCGCGCCCGGCGCGCAGTCCATCCACGTGGGAGGTCCGACGATGTACCCCGGCTTTCACGCGAGCAGCCAGCCCGAGAAGGCCGCCGTCATCATGGGCCCGACCGGTGACCTGCTGACCTACCGCGAGCTCGACGAACGCTCGATCCGCCTTGCCCGGCTGCTGCGGGCCCACGGCCTGCGCCCCGGCGACGCGGTCGCGTTCATCGCGCAGAACCACGTGCACTACCTGGAGGTCGTCTGGGCGGCCCTGCGCTCCGGGCTCTACCTGACGGCGGTGAACTGGCACCTCGCCCCGACCGAGGCCGCCTACCTGGTCACCGACTCCGGAGCGAAGGCGCTCATCACCACGAAGCGCTTCGGGGAACTGGCCGCCGAGATCGCCCAGCTCGTCCCGGCCGCCTGCGGCCTGAAGCTGATGATGGACGGCACCGAGGAGGGCTTCGAGTCCTACGAGGCCGCGATCGCCACCGAGAGCACCGAGCCGCTGGCCGAGCAGCCGCGCGGCGACGTCATGCTCTACTCCTCCGGCACCACCGGCCGCCCGAAGGGCATCCGCCGCCCGCTGAGCGGCACCAACGTCGACGACGCGCCCGTCAGCGGCGGCATCGCCATGATGGGCCGCTTCCTGTTCCGGATGGACGAGAACTCGATCTACCTGTGCCCGACGCCGCTGTACCACGCGGCGGGCCTGCAGTGGTCGGCCTGCATGCAGGAGCTCGGCGCCACGCTCGTTCTGATGGACAAGTTCGACGCCGAGGGCCTGCTCGCCCTGATCGAGCGGGAGCGGGTCACCCACGTCCAGGTCGTGCCCACCATGCTGGTGCGGCTGCTGAAGCTGCCCGAGCAGATCCGGCTCAAGTACGACCTGTCCAGCCTGGTCAGCGTCATCCACGCGGCCGGCCCGTGCGCCATCGAGGTCAAGCGAGCCATGATCGACTGGCTCGGCCCGATCATCGACGAGTACTACTCCGGGACCGAGGGCTCCGGCCTGACCGCGATCAACTCGGCGGACTGGCTGGCGCATCCCGGCTCGGTCGGCCGCCCGCTCCTCGGCATCCCGCACATCTGCGACGAGATCGGCCAGGAGCTCCCCGTCGGCGAGGCGGGACAGATCTACTTCGAGCGCGAAGGCGAGCCGTTCGAGTACCACAACGACCCGAAGAAGACGAAGGAGAGCCGCCACCCGGACCATCCCACCTGGACCACCGCCGGGGACATGGGGTATCTCGACGCCGACGGCTTCATGTTCCTCACCGACCGGAAGAACTTCACCATCATCTCCGGCGGCGTGAACATCTACCCGGCCGAGATCGAGGCGGCGCTGGTGCTGCATCCCGACGTCGCCGACGTCGCCGTGTTCGGCGTGCCCGACGTCGAGATGGGCGAGTCCGTGCACGCCGTCGTGGCGCCGGCCGAGGGGGTCGAGGCGACGCCGGAGTTCGGCGAGGCGCTGCGCGCCCACGTGCGTACCAGCCTGGCCGGGTACAAGGTTCCCCGGACGGTGAGTTTCCGCGCCGAACTGCCGCGGATGCCCACCGGCAAACTCGCCAAGGGCGCGCTGCGCGAGGACTATCTCGCGTCCCGCAAGGACTGAGCCGCGGGGCGCCCGCCGTGGCCGGGGCTACTTCGGCTGTAGTCGGGCGCCGCCGTCGATGCGGATGACCTCGGCGTTGAGGTAGCTGTTGGTCAGCACCTCGACGGCGAGGGCGGCGAACTCGTCCGCGGTGCCGAGCCGCTTCGGGAACAGCACGTCCCGCTTGAGCTTCTCCTTGAACGCCTCCGAGCCCGGGCCGTCGCCGTAGATCGGAGTGTCGATCAGACCCGGCGCGATCGTGTTCACCCGGATGCCGACGACGGCGAGGTCGCGCGCGACCGGCAGGGTGAGCCCGACGACGCCGCCCTTCGACGCGGCATAGGCGGCCTGGCCGATCTGGCCGTCGAACGCGGCCAGCGACGCGGTGTTGAGAATGCTGCCGCGCTCGCCGTCGGCCAGTGGGTCGTTGGCGGACATCGCGGTCGCCACGATCCGGATGGCGTCGAACGTGCCGATCGTGTTGATCGTGATCACCTTGCGGAACTGCTCGAGGTCGTGGGCGGAGCCGTAGGTGCCATCGCGACCGATGGTGCGCGCCGCCCAGCCGATGCCGGCGCAGTTCACCAGCGCGCGGATCGGCCCGAGTGCCCTGGCCGTCTCGGTGGCGGCGATGAGGCTCTCCGTCGAGGTGACATCGACGTGGGCGAACACGCCGCCGATCTCCCTGGCGAGCGACTCGCCCCTGGTGTCGTCGAGGTCCGCCACCACCACGCGGGCACCCCGGGTGGCGAGCAGCCGGGCGGTGGCGGCACCGAGCCCGGACGCACCGCCGGTGACCATCGCTGACGTGTCTCGCAGCTCCACCAGGAAACCTCACTCTCGCCGGGGCCGCGGCGGATGTCCCGCGGCCGTGCGCGCGCTGCGCGGGGGACGTGGTCGCGGTGCGCGGCGACGCGGCCACACCGACGCCGGAACGCTACTCGGACCACCCAATTGATGCAATCAAGTGGTGCGTTAATGCTGTGGGGTGTCGCGTTCGGCGGGAGGGCGAGCCGCGTTCGGGCCTGTGCCCGCGGCCGCGCGGATCATGTGGGCCAGCCGGTCCATGAGATCCTGGTCGATCGCCATCCGGGTCACGCACACCCGGGTGATCAACACCGACATCAGGCATTCGACGAGCAGTGACACGTCCACGTCCGGGTCGATCTCGCCGCGCGCCGCCGCCCGGTGGAACGGCGCCGCGAGGAAGGCGGACTCGTGGGCCCCGAGATCGTTGAGCCCCGCGGTCAGCAGCTCGTCGTTCGCGGTGACCCTGGTCTTGAGCAGGGCGAGAGTGGCGGGATGGTTGAACACCGTGAGCAGGCCGTCGCAGAGCTGCGTCAGGTCCGCGTCCCAGCTGCCCGCGTCGGGCCGGGGCAGGGCGGCGGTCTGCGCCGCGACGAGCACGTCGCGCACCAGGTCGGCCTTGCTGGCCCACTGCCGGTAGAGCGTGGTCTTGTGCACGCCGGCGGTGGCGGCGACGTCGTCGATGCGCAGCGCCTCATAGCCGACCGTGCCGAGGATCGTGCGCACGGCGCCGTAGACGTCCCGGCGGACCCGCGCGGTGAGACCGCGGGGGCGACCGCGCCGGCGCGGCGCGTCCGGTCCGGACTCGGCGCCCGGCCCGGTCACCTCCGTGGACACGAGACCTCCGAGGACACGGAACCTCCGTCCGGTGGGCCGCGGCATCGGGTGGGCGCGGGACGAACCATGCTATCGGCCGCCGGTGGCACGTTCGTCCGGTAGGTGCTCCGCTTGACCCAACTGAAACGTGGTTCTAGATTCGGTCGTGTCGGCGTTGCCTGTGGCGGGGTGACGACCACGTGGGCCCGCCGGGCGGGGACATCGGCGAGGCGATCGTGACGTGGAAGAGGTACGGACATGGCGGTGGACGGGCTGCGTGCCTTCGACGCGGACAATCACTACTACGAGGCGCTGGACGCCTTCACCCGGTACATCGAGCCGGAGTTCACCAAGCGTGCCATGCAGTGGGCGCAGGTCGACGGCCGGACCCGACTGCTGGTCGGCGGGAAGGTGAACCGGTTCCTGCCCAACCCGACCTTCTCCGCGCTGGCCCGGCCCGGCGCGTTGGAGCAGTACTTCCGCGGTGAGGTCGGCGGCCCGGTGGTCAACCTCTTCGGCGAGCTCGCCCCGCCCCGCGACGAGTACCAGAACCGCGACGCCCGGCTCACCGTGATGGACTCCCTCGGCCTCGACGGCGCCTTCTTCTTCCCCACCCTCGGCGTCGGCATGGAACGGGCCCTGAAGGACGACCTGCCCGCCGCCCGCGCCGCGTTCCGCGCGTTCAACCGCTGGCTCGACGAGGACTGGGGCTTCGCCTACCAGAACAAGATCTTCGCCGCGCCGTACCTGTCGTTGTCCGATCCGGCGGCGGCCGTCGCCGAACTGCGCTGGGCGCTGGACCGCGGCGCGCGCGTCCTCGTGCTGCGGGCCGGCCCGGTGCTCACGGCGAAGGGCCTCACCTCGCCCGCGGACCGGGACTTCGACGAGTTCTGGGCGTTGGCGGCCGAGTCCCGGATCGTCTGCGCCTACCACGGCGGCGACGATGTGTACGCCGAGCTGATCGGCTGGTGGGGCGAGAGCGCGGAGACCGAGGCGTTTCGGCTCTCGCCGCTGCGCTCCCTGCTCACGCCGACAGCGATCGCCGACACCTTCGCCGCCCTGCTCGCCCAGGGCACGATCGCGCGCAACCCGGGCCTTCGTTTCGCCGCGATCGAGACCGGCTCGGACTGGGTGCCCCCGCTGTTCACCTCGCTGAAGAAGGCCTTCGCCCAGAACCCGCAGGCCTGGCCAGAGGACCCGCGGGAGACTTTCCGCCGGCATGTGTGGATCGCCCCGTTCCACGAGAACGACCTGGCCAACCTCAAGCAGCTCATCGGCGCGGACCGGATGCTGATGGGTTCGGACTGGCCGCACGTCGAGGGCCTGGCCGAGCCGCTGTCGTTCACCGCGGACCTGGAGAGGGCCGGGTTCGACGACGCCGAGGTCGCCCAGGTGATGGGGGAGAACGCCAAGGCCCTCATCGGCATCTGACCCGCGCTCGCCGTCCGCCCACCCGGCCTCGCGCCGGCCACCTCCACGTGAAGGACCTCCCGCGTCATGGCGTTCCCGCTCGGCACCCCGGTCATCGACACGATGATCTCGTTCCCGACCCCCGACTCGTCGCAGTACGACTTCATCCGGCGCCAGCTCAAGGACGCCGAGTCGAAGGCGTTCGAGTTCCCGGTCGAGTACATGTTCAAGAGCGTCCCGCACGGACTGCCCACCGACGACCCGGTGAGCGTGACCCTGCACGAGATGGACCGCTTCAACATCGAGAAGGGGCTCATCGGCTGCAAGGGCGAGACGGCGGCGACGGCGCTGGCCACCTTCCCCGACCGCTTCGTGCCGAGCACCGCGATTGAGAACCCCTCGGACGTGATGGGCAGTGTCCGCGGCCTCGTCGAGGACTACGAGAAGTACGGTGTGCGGGCGGTCGGCGTGTTCCCCGCCGGTACGTTCCCGCAGGTCGCGATCAATGACGAGAAGATGTACCCGATCTACGCGAAGTGCGTGGAGCTGGGCCTGCCGATCTTCGTGTGCGCCGGGGTGCCGGGGCCGCGGCTGCCGTTCGCGCCGCAGCGCGTCGAGCTGATCGACCAGGTCATGTTCGACTTCCCCGACCTGGTGTTCGTCACCCGGCACGGCTGTGAGCCGTGGACGGAGCTGGCGGTGAAGCTGCTGCTGAAGTGGCCGAACCTGTACTACTCGACGTCCGCGTTCGCGCCGAAGTACTACCCGAAGGACATCGTCGAGTTCGCCAACCGGCGCGGTGCCGACAAGGTCATCTACGCCGGTTACTTCCCCATGGGCCTGAGCCTGGAACGGATCATGAAGGACATGCAGGACGTCCCGTTCCGTGACCATGTCTGGCCCAAGTTCCTGCATGAGAACGCCCGCCGGGTCCTGAAGCTCGACGCCTGAGGAGAGACAGACGTGTCCATCGGTCTTGACGACGACCACGCGGCACTCGCCGACTCGGTCCGCGGATTCGTGGCTCGCCACGCGCCGTCGGAAGCGATCCGGTCGGGGCTCGCGCAGTGGGTCACCGGTACCCGCCCCGACTACTGGCCGGCGGTGGTGGAGCAGGGCCTGACGGCCCTGCACCTGCCCGAGGAGTACGGCGGCGGCGGCGCCGGCGGGGTCGCCCTCGCCGTGGTGCTCGAGGAGACGGCCCACGGCCTGCTGCCCGGGCCGCTGCTGCCGTCCCTGCTGACCAGCTCGCTGATCGCCCGCTACGGCGACGACGACCAGCGCAAGGCCCTGCTGCCCGGCCTCGCCGAGGGCGCCACCGGCGCCACCGCGCTGTCCAGCGCGGGCCTGGTCGCGACGGCGGGCGCCGACGGCGGCTACCGGGTGAGCGGCACGACCTTGCCGGTGCTCGGCGCCGCGGGTGCGGACGTGCTGCTCCTCGGCGCCACCACTACCACCACCGATGGCGACGGTGGCGGCGAGATCTGGTTCACCGTCGAGGTGGCCACGGCCCCCGCCGGCACCGTCGAGGCGGCCGCCGGCGCGCCGGTGGACCACACCCGTGCCGTCGGCACCGTGACGGTGACCGACCTCGCGGTGCGGGCGGAGCAGGTCGTCGCGGTGAATACCGCGCGGCTGCGGTCGGTCGCGGCGGTGCTGTTCGCCGCCGAGGCATCCGGGCTCGCTCGCTGGTGCGTCGACACCGGCGTCGCCTACGTGAAGGTCCGCGAGCAGTTCGGCCAGCCCGTCGGCAAGTTCCAGGCGATCAAGCACAAGTGCGCGCGGATGTTCATCGCGTCCCAGTCCATGACCGCCGCCGCCTGGGACGGGGCGCGGGCGCTGGAGGAGGGCGAGGAGCAGCTCGCGATCGCGGCGGCCGGCGCCGCGGCGGTGAGCCTGGCGAACGCGACCGAGCTGGGGCTCGCGACGATCACCCTGCTCGGCGGCATCGGCTACACCTGGGAGCACGACACCCACTTCTACTGGCGTCGGGCGATGACGCTGGAGAACCTCCTCGGCCCCGTCGCCGGCTGGGAGCGTCACCTCGGGGAGCTCGTCCAGGGCGAACTGCGCGACTTCGACGTCGACCTCTCCGCCGCGGACCCGGCGTTCCGCGAGCGCATCGCGGGCCTGCTCGCGCAGATCGCGCAACTGCCCGCGGAGGGCAACGCTCGGCGCGAGCGTCTGGCCGCCGAGGGTCTCGTCGTGCCGCACTACCCGAAGCCCTACGGGCTGGGCGCGAGCCCGATCGAGCAGCTGGTCATCCAGCGCGAGTACGAGCGCTCCCCGGTCGACCAGCCCAGGCTGATCATCGGGGGCTGGGCCCTGCCGACGGTCCTCGCGCACGGCACCGAGGAGCAGAAGGACTTCTTCGTCCCGGCGACGCTGCGCGGCGAGATCGTCTGGTGCCAGCTTTTCAGTGAGCCGGGTGCCGGCTCCGACCTCGCGTCGCTGGCGGCCCGGGCGGAGAAGGTCGACGGCGGCTGGCGCCTGAACGGCCAGAAGGTCTGGACGTCCAGCGCGCACGAGGCGGACTGGGGCATCTGCCTGGCCCGCACCAACCCGGACGTGCCCAAGCACAAGGGCATCTCCTACTTCCTCGTCGACATGCGCTCGCCCGGCCTGGAGATCCGTCCGCTGCGGGAGGGCAACGGCGGCTTCCTGTTCAACGAGGTGTTCTTCAACGATGTCTTCGTGCCGGACAACCGGCTGGTGGGGGAGGTCGACCAGGGCTGGCGGCTGGCCCGCACCACCCTCGGTAACGAGCGGGTCAGCATCAGCGGCATGCAGCACATGCCGACCGACCTGATCAAGCTCGCCGCGTCGGAGCAGCTCGCCGCCGCGTCGGCCGACGTGGTGCGCGACATCGGGGCGACGTTCGCGCAGGCGCACGCGCTCAGCGCGCTGAACCTGCGCACCACCCTGCGCAGCCTTTCGGGCCTGCGCCCGGGCGCGGAGGCGAGCGTGGCCAAGGTGGCCTCCAGCGAGCTGGTGACCCGGGTCGGTGACCGGGCGATGCGCTGGGTCGGCCCGGCGGCGGCGGTGGCCGATGGCATCGGGGGCCAGCGGGTCCAGCGGTACCTCAGCGTTCCGCCGCAGCTCATCGGCGGTGGCACGGTGGAGATCCAGCTCAACGTGATCGCCGAGCGTATCCTCGGGCTGCCCCGCGGCTGACGGGCGCGGGGGCGCGGGCAGGCCATCAGGAAACGATCTGTCGCGAGGTCGGTGACAGGTGGATGAATATGTTATTCAATCTGCCTGTCCACTCTTCTGGAAGTGGACGTCTCCGACATTACACAGACGGGAACCTGATGGCTCTCACGGTCGATCTGCAGGGCAGCCGCGTCCTCCTCGTGGGCGCCTCGTCCGGCATCGGGCGGGCGACCGCGATCGCGGTCGCCCGCAGCGGCGGGCGGATCGCGGTCGTCGGGCGGCGCGCCGCCCAGCTCGACGAGGTGGTCGAGGCCGCCGGCGGTGGCTTCGCACTGCCCGCCGACCTGCGCCAGCAGGAGGACTGCCAGCGGGTCGTCGCCGAGGCGATCGACAAGCTCGGCGGCCTCGACGCGGTCCTCGTCCCCATCGGCTACTCGCCGCTGAGCTTTCTGCGCGACGCCGACTCGGCGCTGTGGGCCGACGCCTACGCCACCAATGTGACCGCGCCGTCGCTGGTGACCGCGGCGGCCGTGGAGGCGCTCGGTGGCAGCAGCACCCTGTTCCTGTACCTCTCCTCCGTGAGCGTCGCGAATCCGGCGCACGGCCTCGGTGTCTACGCCGCCAGCAAGGCGGCGCTGGATCACTCGATCATCGGCTGGCGCCTGGAGCACCCCGAGCACCGGTTCACCCGGCTCTCGGTCGGCGCCACGACGCCGACCGACATCTACCGCGACTTCTCCGCCGACGTGCTCACCGCGTGCCTGCCGCTGTGGGCGTCCTCCGGTCTGGTCACCAAGGACTTCATGCGGGTCGAGGATGTCGGCGTGGCGATCTCCGAGCTCACCGCGCTGGTGCTGGCCCATCCCGAGATCTCGATCGACGAGCTGACCGTGGTGCCCGCGAGCCCGCCGATGGCATCCGATGAACTCGCCGAGTACAGCAGCGAGAACGCCGGCGTCATCCCGGCGTCGCGGGCGAGCGAAGCCGGCTGAGTAGCGGCGGGGAAGGCGGGCGGCGGGAGACAGACTGTGCTGGCGCAGACGGTGCGGGAAGCCGCCGAGCGGTTCGGCCCGGCGGTGGCCTTCCACGACCCCGACGGGGGGACGCTCACCTTCGCCGACCTCGATCGCCGCTCGGACGCCCTCGCCGCCGCGCTCGCGCGGGACGGGGTCGGCCCGGGCGCCCGCGTCGCGCTGCGCCTGGCCTCGACCAGCCACTACGTGCTCGTCTACGCGGCCGCCGCGAAACTCGGTGCCGTCACGGCCGGGATCAGCCCGGTCCTCGCACCCGCCGAGCAGGACGCCCTCGTCGACCTGGTCGACCCGGCGGTGGTGGTGGACTCGGCCGACGCCGTCGACGAGTACATCCGCCGCGGCGAGCGCCGGGCGCCACCGCCGCCGCTCGCCCCCGATCAGGACCGTCCCGTCGCCATCGTGTTCACCTCCGGCACGACCGGTCGGCCCAAGGCCGCGATGTTCGCGCAGCGCCAACTACGCGCCGCGACCGCGATCGACACCGGTGGCCGGTGGGCCACCGAGGCGGGCCAGGCAACCCTGGCCTCGACCCAGTTCGCGCACGTCGGGTTCATGACCAAGCTGCCCTGGTACCTGCGCGGGGCGGGCTGTGCACGCACATCCAGGCCCGCTGGCGGGCCCGGGACACCCTGGAGCTGATCGCGGCGCGGCGCATCGCGACGGCGTCGCGCTGCTCACGCTGACCGACCCGGCGCACCGCAACGCGCTGTCCTACGAGATGAGCACGGCGATCGCCGCGGCCGTGGCGAGCGCGACCGCCGCCGGTGCCGGCGCGATCGTGCTCGCCGCGGACCCGCCGGTGTTCTGCGCGGGCGGCAACCTTGACGATCTGATCAGCCCCCGGGTTCCGCTCGCCGCGACCTACGCCGGCATGTTCGCGCACGCCCCGGTCCCCACCATCGCGGCGGTCGGCGGCGCGGCCGTCGGTGCCGGCGTGAACCTGCCGCTGGCCTGCGACGTCATCCTCGCGTCCCCGTCGGCATCGTTCGACCCGCGGTTCCTCGACGTCGGTATCCACCCGGGCGGCGGGCACTTCTGGCGGCTGGCCGGCCGGGTCGGCGCCCAGGGCGCCGCGGCACTGGGCCTGTTCGGCGACCGGCTCACCGGCGAGGAGGCCGCCGGGGTCGGGCTGGCCTGGCGTTGTGTGCCCGACGAGGAGCTGCTCGAGCGCGCCTTCGCCCTGGCGCGACGCGCCGCCGGGCGCCAGGGCGACCTTGTCGCGCGGGCCAAACAGACGCTGCGGGCGAGCCTCGCCATCACCAGCGAGGACGATGCCGTGGCCCTGGAGCTCACCGCCCAGCAGTGGTCGGTCGACCGGCCCGGGTTCGCCGACCACGTGCGCGAGATCCGGGACCGGCTGCGGGCGAAGCGGGAGGGTCGGGCCGGCGCCACGCGCTGACCCGCCCCTGCCCGCGCCGAGCCGGTCCCGCCCCGGTTCGCTCAGAGGAGCTGTGCGACCAGCTCGCGGTGGTGCGCCGGATCGCCGAACAGCACCCGGGAGCTCTTCGCCCGCTTGAAGTACAGGTGGGCGGGGTGCTCCCAGGTGAACCCGATCCCGCCGTGGATCTGGATGTTCTCCGCGGCGGCGTGCACGTAGGCATCGGAGCAGAATGCCTTGGCGATGCTCGCGACCAGCGCCAGTTCCGCCGCCTCCGGCGTGCCCGGCGGGTCTGGTCCAGCGTGGCCAGCGCCGTGCGGCGCAGGCCGGGCGCGTCTCCGTCGACCGCGAACAGGCTGATCCCGTCCTCGGTGCGGGCCGCGACCAGGATCAGGTCGGCCGCGGCTCCGTCGAGCACGAACATCTTCGTGCCGGTCAGCCGCCAGCCGTCGCCGTCACGCACCGCCGTGGTGCTGACCGACTCCGGTGCGAGCCGGCCGTCGGACTCGGTGACGGCGAGGGTGGCGATCGTGGACCCGGCGGCGACACCGGGCAGCAGCGCGGCGGCGGCCTCCCGGTCACCCGTCGCCAGCACCGCCTGCGAGGCGGACACGATGGCCAGGTAGGGCGCGCACAGCAGCGCCCGGCCGGCCTCCTCACTGATCACCGCGATCTCGGCGATGCCGTAGCCGGAGCCGCCGAACTCCTCTGGGATACCGAGGCCGAGCACCCCGATCTCCTCGGCGAGGGCACCCCAGACGGCTGGATCCCAACCGGTCTCGGTGGTCATGCTGGACCGCACGGCCGCCTCCGGGGCGGCGTCGGCCAGGAACTCGCGCATCACCACACGCAGCTGTTCGCGTTCCTCACTGAACGAGACACTCACCGGACCTCCCCAATTATGGGGGCCGGGCCTCAGCCGGGGTCGCTCGCGAAGGCACGTCGGACTATGTCCGTAAAGTCGCTTTCGGGGAGCCGCGGGCAGTCCTGGGCGGCGCCCGCGACCGTGGGGGCGTCCCGCCCGATCGCCCGGTAGGCCCCGACGAGAGCGGCCAGCAGGCGGGCGAGCGCCTCGGCATCACCGGCCCGCACGGTGCCGTCGCGCTGGCCCTGGCGAACCAGCTCGGCCTCGAGCCGCATGACCGTGGTGTAGCCCTGCGCGATGTCCTCGCTCAGGCGGGTCAGCGTCGTCATGCCGGCGGAGAACAACCGCCACATGACCAGGTCGAAGTCCCGGTGCGTCCGGTAGAACTCGACCTCCGCGCTGGCCAGCCCGGCCAGCCGGTCGATGCCGGGCCCGTCCGCCTCGACGAATGCGCGGATCGTTCTCATGAGGACGTCCGACCGGCGGTCGAGCACCGCGCGCAGCAGCTCCTCCTTGCCGTCCAGGTGCAGGTAGAGTGCGCCGACCGACAGCCCCGCGGCGTCGGCGATCTGACGCAGACTGGTCTCCCGGTAGCCGCTGCGGCCGAACGCCTCCTCGGCCGCGTCGAGCATGCGCTCCCGGGCGAGGGCGGCCTGCTCGCGGGCGCGGGCCTGCCGTGACGGCGCGACGGTCATCGCGGCTCGGGCGGCGTGGCGGCGGGCGGCGTGGCGGCGGGCGCTGCGGCGAAGCGGACCTCGAGGTCCCGCTTGAGGACCTTGCCGGAGGCGCTGTACGGCAGGGCGTCGACGACGCGCACGTGCGCGGGAACCTTGAACCCGGCCAGGGTGGTCGCGACCCAGGAACGCACGGCGGCCGCTTCGACGGTGGCGCCCTCGCGTGCCACCACCACGGCCATCACCTCCTGCCCTAGCTCCCGGTGCGGCGTGCCGATCACCGCGGCCTCGGCGATGTGGGGATGGTCGACGAGGCGGTTCTCGATCTCGATGGGGTAGATGTTCTCGCCCCCGCGGATGATCATATCGCGCAGCCGGCTCTCGACGAACAGCAGGCCGGCGTCGAAGCGCCCGTAGTCGCCGGTGCGATACCAGCCGTCCGGGTCGAGCACCGCCGCGGTGGCCGCCGGGTTGTTCCAGTAGCCGAGGAACATGCTCGGGCAGCGCAGCCAGATCTCGCCGATCTCGCCGTCGGCGGTGACCTCGGTGCCTGCCGGGTCGCGCAGCTCCACCTCGGCGGTCGGCGTCGGGACGCCGGCGCTGCCCAGGTTCGCGGCCAGGCGGGGCCCACCGATCGCGGTGCCCAGCCCGAACGTCTCGGTCATCCCGTGACCGTTGTTGACCGTCGCGCCGGGCAGCCGCTCCTGGACCAGGCGCGGCAGCTCGGGGGGCATCGCCGCACCACCGCAGCCGATGCTGCGGATGGTGGACAGCGCCGCGGAGTCGAAGTCGGGATGCTCCAGCAGCCGCAGGATCTGAGTGGGCACGCCACTCCACTGCGTCACGCCATACTTCACGGACAGCGACAGGTGTGCGGCCGGATCCCACCGCCCGGGGGGCGCGAAGACCATCGTCAGGCCGGCCTTCGGGCCGACGCCGATGAGCGTGCCGAGACCGGAGATGTGGAAGAAGGGGCTGGCGTGCACGCTGACCGACGGGCCGGACGGCCGGGTCGCGGCACCGGCGGCGACCTCGACGGCGCCGCGCATCGCGGCATCCATGCCGAAGTTGACGATCGCCCGGTGGCTGATCAGCGCGCCCTTGGCCGCCCCGGTCGTCCCGCTGGTGAACAGCACGGCGGCGGGGTCGTCCTCGGGCAGGTCGACGGGGAGCCCGGTGGCGGGGCCCACGCCCGCCGCCGCGGCGAGGAGCTCGTCGAACAGCACCGTCGGCGGGCCGGCCTCGACCGCCTTGGACAGGCGCTCGAGACGGCGGGAGTCGCCCGCGATCAGCCGTGGCTCGGTCAGCGCGACGCCGGCGGCGAACTCCGGGCCCGTCCACCAGCCGTTGAGGCCGACGGCGACGGCGCCCAGCATGATGACCGCCCACAGGGTGAGCGCGTGCTCGCCGCTGTTGGCGCCGGCCAGCGCCACCCGGTCGCCGCGCTCGATGCCATGGCGCTCGCGCAGCACGGTGGCGATCCGGGCCGCGGTGTCCCCGGCCTCGGTGAACGTGATCGTGCGCTCGGGCAGGATGAGATAGGGCTGGTCACCGTGTTCGCCGGGCGCGGCGAGGAGGATCTCGACCACGTTCTTCGGCCGGCGGGCGAAGACCGACATCTCGACGCCGCGGACGTCCTCGCGGACGAACTCGAACGGCGCGCCAGGGCCGAAGAGCATCGGTCGCACCTTTTCCGGCACGCGGGCGAGATCGGGCCAACGTAACATGTGCGCCCTCCGGATCAGGCATCGACACGAGACGGTCGCGGAGCCGGTGCGTGGCTGCGCATCGGCCGCTGCCCGGCGACGGCCTGGCTTGCTCAGCCCGACCCTGACGGATTGTATATAACATACTTTTGCTGGGAGGGGTGTCATGGGACTGGGTGACTGGCTCGGATGGCAGGGTATCCACGACGTCATCGCTCTGCCGGGCGCGGCGCCGAACGGTCTGGGCGCGGCGCGGACGGTGGCGGCGCCGGACGCGCAGTGCGCGTGGGCGCTCGC
>NZ_JALKFU020000609.1 GCF_023242965.2 Frankia sp. AgKG'84/4 | reverse complement strand
GGCGCCGGGTTGGCGCTCGCGGTGCCGGCGGCGCCCGCGGCGGCGGCGGGCTGCCGCTGCTCGCCGAGGTAGATGAACCCGTAGCCCTCGTCGCGGAAGGTCACGTCAGCGGCCCGCAGGGCGTCCCCCCAGTCGCCCCGGCACCGCGGATCCGCCGCCTCCGAGCCGTGGTCCGCCGTCAGCAGGAACGCCGTGACGGACAGCAGGTCCCGCTCGACGAGCAGATCCAGGAAGACGCCCAGGCGTGCGTCGGCGTCCCGCAGCGAGGCGCGGGACTGCTCCGAGTAGGGACCGCCGCCGTGGTGGCCGGTGTCGGTGAGGGTGGTGTTCCACCACATGACCTCCGGCGGGCGCACGTCGGTCGCCCACAGCTGGGTGACCTGGGCGAGGCCGAGCGCGTCGACCCGAGTGGACCACGCGTAGTCGGGGTTCTCCCCCACCCAGCGCTCGCTCGCGTGCGGGTCGCCCTCGGCGGGTGGCAGGTAGTCGCCCATGTCGCCGGCGCCGCCGGCGCTCCCCGCCGCCCGGACCAGGCCGAACGTCGAGTAGTGGGCACCGCGGTCGACCGGTTCGTTCACGCAGGCGCACACCGCGTCCGGACGCTCCCGGACGACGGCCTCGAACAGGGTCTCGACGCCGTCACGGAGCTGCTCGCAGGCGAGATGCCAGGTCCGGACGTCGTTGGCGATGATCTGCCGGCCAACCTCACGGTCGAAGTAGACGTTGTGCAGAATTCCGTGCCGGCCGGGCCCGAGGCCGGTGAGAGCGGAGGTGTGGTTGGTCAGCGTCACGCTGGGGAACTCCGCGATCGCCCCGCCGGTGAGTGCGGTGCCCTGCGCCAGCAGGCGGGCGACGTTCGGCAGCTCACCGGAGCCCGCCAGGTGCAGCAGGTCGTTGCTGCTCGTGCCGTCCCAGAGCAGGCCCACAACGTGGCGGGCGCCCGGGCCGATCAGGTCGCTCAACGCGGCGCCCTCCGTCCCGGGCATGGTGACCCCGGCGAGGGCGGCCAGGGTCGGTGCGACGTCGATGACCCTGGCCACGCCGGGCCGCAGTCCCCGGGCGCGCACGCCGGCGCCGGAGAGCAGCAGCGGGGCGCGAGACTGCCCGGCGTCGAGGGAGCCGTGTTCGCCGAGATGGCCACCGCGCTCCGGCCAGTAGTGGCCGGGCGTGTGCACGACGATCAGATCCGGCGAGCGGGCGGGATCGCCGAACGCGGACAGCAGCCGGCGTCCCGCGTAAGGGTAGGCGTTGCGCGCGTTGGGCGGCGACGGATCGGCGAGCGTGGCGGCCAGCGGCACGCCGTGCATCGGGTCCTGGGCGCCCAGCGGGTCCCGCCCGTAGCGCACCTCCCAGGGGCCGTCGGCGTCGGCGACCGGCAGCCGGGCCGAGCCTTCGGAGTTCGCGACGTGGAGCCAGCCCGCGTCCAGCCAGGCGACGAAGTCGACGATGGCGGCCAGGTCGGGCGCGGTGAGGGCGGCGACGGCACGGGACAGCTCGCCTGCTCCGGCCGCCACGGGCGGCGCGTCCGGCACCGCGGCTCCGGTCGACAACGGATACACACGATCGTGGCTGGGCACGCCGGAACAGTACCGGGCGGCCGCGACCGCCGGTAGGAATCCACGGCCAACGCCAGCGGGCGGGACACCGACCTGTCGGTGTCCCGCCCGCGAAGCGCCTGGTCACGTCCTTGTCCGCCGGCAGCGGAGTCCGCCGGCAGCGGATCAGGCCGCGACCTCTTCGGGACGAACCTTGCGCGGACGGCCGCGGGGCCGCTTGCGCGGGACGACTGTGCCGGTCACGACCAGCTCACCGCCCCACACGCCCCAGGGCTCCGCGCGGTCGAGGGCGGCGGACAGGCACGCGGCCCGGACCGGGCAGGCCCGGCAGACGGCCTTGGCGGTCTCCACGTCCGCCGGGGACTCCGCGAAGAACATCTCAGGATCGACGTCCCAGCAAGGCAGGACGAGCCGATCACGATCGATCCGGGAGACGATCGAGCGATCGAACACCGGGTGTCACCTCCGACACGGTCTGATCTTCAGGCGAGGCAAGGAAGCACAACGAAAAAGGCCGTGATCCCCAGGGGGATCACGGCCTCGGCGTTCGGCTCCTCGGAGCTAGTCCGGGAGCGGATCGCGAGCGGATCCCGAGATGAGGTGACGGTCTGCGGACAGGTGGGCCTGGGCCTGGGCGACGGGCATCGACCGCGCCGGCTCGGCCGTCGGCCGAGCTGCCACGGCGAGCGCCGGGCCGCTCACGCGGGCGTGCTCAGCGAACATCGGGTCCCACCCGGCGGTGGACGGCAGCGCCGCCACGCCAGACGTCTGGCCGAGAGCCCCGTCGCACGTGCCGCAGCCGGTGATCTCGCCGACGGTGAGCGCACCTGTGCCCTGCACAGGACGCTGACCGTGCGCGGTGGCCGGACCAAACGCGACGGCCAGCCCGCGGACACCCAGACTGGAGCGATAGCCGACGATCGCCGTCATGGCCGTGCGGCCCAGGTCTTTGCCCCAGGGACGGCCGACCTCGCCACCCAATCTGTTCATCAGATTGTTGATCACTGCGAGATCACCTCCTTGGGGGAGCCGTGGGCGTGGTCGTCCAGCGGCGTCAGAACTCGGGCGTCGTGCGTAACGGTAGAAGGACTCCGCGCGAACCTCAATGTATTTTCTGTGTCGCGAGCCGGACACATTTTGTCACGAGGGTTCGCCGTTCACCACGCCCGCCACGCCGGGGTCGGCGACGAGACGCAGCACCGCCTCGCCGTAGCGGTCGAGCTTGGCCTGACCGATGCCGGGGATCCGGACGAGTTCCGCCACCGAGGCCGGCCGGCTCTGCGCGATCGAGCGCAGCGTGGCGTCGGTGAGGACCACGAACACGGGCAGGCGCAGCTCCCGCGCGGTCGTGGACCGCCAGGCCTTGAGCCGTTCGTACAGCCCCGCGTCGAGGTCGCCAGGACATTGGGCGCACCGCCCGGTGCTGGCGACCGCGCCGGTGAGTTCGTTCCCGCAGACGCGGCAGCGCACCGCGGCGCGGCGCCGCCGCGC
>NZ_JALKFU020000608.1 GCF_023242965.2 Frankia sp. AgKG'84/4 | reverse complement strand
AGCGGGGACTCCCACCTGGCCACCAGCGGGGACCTCTACCTGGCCAACAACGAGGACTTTTTCATGGCCATGGACACGAGGCATCCGGAAAGAAGGCAGATGAACGACCGCCGTGGTCGCTGTGGGAATGATGATGAAGACCTCACGTTGAACCTGGGGATCCTGTGGGCTGATGGCCCGGCAGCCGAACGGTGTCTGCACCGATTCTCCCTCGATCGCGAGCCGGGCACGGGACACCGCATCGATACCCGCCGGGCGCAGGAGAGCACCACCAAGCCCATGTGCCGCGCGTAATGCCCGGGCTCCGTTCGGTGTGGTGCTGAAATGCGCCAAGTACATAGGCTGACCGGCAGCGTTCGTCCTCGACTGGACGGCGAGATCCCCGGCATCGGAGGAGATTCTGACGGCCGCAAAATTTTCGAGCCGGGCTCCCGATGGGTCGGCCTGCGGAGTCGCCGTGGCGGTCGACCTCACCTGTGCATCGCCGCTACATGCGGTCAGGACACCGAGTATGGCTGTCCCGGCCAGCTTCAGCACGAGCCCACCTCGAGATGGTGGGTTCACGGCGCCGGCCCCTTGCATACCGACATCGGACCCCCAAAGATCATATGTTCCTGGGCGATGCCGCTCCGCCAGCCGCTCGTCGGTCACGATGACGCCGTGGCCGTGCAGGCCTCGACCAGGGCGACGTCGTGGATGCCTGGCCCGAGCAGGAGGCTCCACTCGCCATCCCGCCCCTGACCAGGGCCGACCTCGAAGCACGGATCGCCCACGCGGAAACAGCCAACCATCCCGTCCACAACCGGGATGCCCGCGCACTGCTCGTTGGACATCGCCCGCCGCAAGGCACCTGGATGCTCCCCCGTGATCGCGAGTAGATCGGTGAGTGACCGTGATCGGCTGGACCCGCCGCTGCGGTACTGAACCTCGCTGAGGGCATCGACATCACCCTGGTCTCCGAGCGCCTGGGCCACTCCTCGTCCGCGATCACCGGCCGGCTGTATGCACACCTGCTGCGGCCGACCGGTCAGGCGGCAGCGGAGAAGATCGTGAACGCGGTACCGCGGCGCACGATGCGACACCCGTGGGGCCACATGGGGGCCACGGCGATCAACGGCCCCGAACCGGGTAGGTAGGACATGCCAACCATGCAGGTCATGGTCCTGTGCAGGGGTGGGCCGTCAGGGACTCGAACCCTGAACCCGCCGGTTAAAAGCCGGCTGCTCTGCCAATTGAGCTAACGGCCCTGCAGGCCGATCGTACCCGGGGGGCATGGTCCTCGGCGCCGGCCCGAGTTGGGAGCCTGCCGCCTCGCGCGAGCGGTGCTCGCCGACGCTGACGGAGACATCGAGCCTCACGCCGGACCTCGCGCACTCGGCTCGGGACAGCTCGGGGCGATCGGCGCGAAGGTTCTACGGGCTGGCAGGGCTAGCAGGCCGGCGCGCGCTCGTGGCCGGGCGGGATGGCCGGCGGATCGGCCTGCGCCGTATGGGGGCGCAGTCCGGGTGGCGCCGCTGCGTCGGTTATCCGTGGCGTGGCCGGTGGCGGTGGGCGCATCCGGGTATGGCGGCAGACCCGCCGTCACCGTGCGTCGTTGAAGTCGACCGGCCCGGCGCGTCTACTTCCGCCAGGTGGCGGTCACGTGGGGTGACATGGATAGCGGCGCCGCCGGTCAGACGTTCCTGTGGAGGGAGACGTACGTGCGTAGAAGGCTATCCGCAGTGAGTTCGGCGGCCCTGACGGCGGCCCTGGCGGCCGGGCTGGTCGCCGCGGTACCAGGGCTCGCGGGGGCAGCGAGCGCGTCCCCGTCGGCCACCGGGACGGACGCGCCGAAGGCCCAGTTGTCCCTGTTCGACGATTACAGGGCCTATGGTCTGACGACCACGGGCCGGTTGGTGCGGTTCGACGTCGACGCGCCGACCTGGATCATTCCGGTCGGCACGATCACGGGGCTCGTCGGCGGCGACACGGCCCTGATCGGCATCGACTTCCGGGTACAGAACAACCGGCTGTACGGCGTCGGCAACCTTGGCGGCATCTATGTGATCAACACGTCGAACGCGGTCGCCACGCTGGTGTCGCACCTCACCGCGCCGCTGGTCGGGACGGCCTTCGGCGTCGACTTCAACCCGGCCGCGAACCGGCTGCGCATCATCAGCAACGCCGGGGAGAACCTGCGACACAACATCGACGACCCGACGGGGACGCCGCGACCCGGCACCACCGTGATCGACTCGCCGCTGACCTACCCGCCGCTGCCGGCCCTCGCGACCGGCCTGTCCGGTGCCGCCTACACCAACAACGACCTTGACCCGACGACCGGCTCCACGCTGTTCGACATCGACACGACCCGGTCGCAGGTGGCCGTCCAGTCACCGGCGAACCTCGGGGCGCTCGCCCTCACCGGCACGCTACCCGTACCGGTCGGCCCGTCGGCCGGCTACGACATCTACACCGAGCGTTCGGGTGGGCGAGCGGTGGGTAACCGTGGCTTCGCCGCCCTGCTCGTCGGCAGGTCGTACCGCCTCTACGAGGTCAACCCGTTGACCGGGCAGGCCGCCCTGCGCGGCTCGTTCCCGGCGAACAACCAGGTCTTCGACATCGCGCTGCCGACCAGTCAGTAGCACGGACGCGCCCACCAGCATCGCCGGAGGCCGCGCGGATGACGCTTGGGTTGGGACGGACGGTCCGTCCCAACCCAAGCGTCACGGGATCGGGGCCGGTCCAGGGGTTAGGACCGGCTCTGGTCGCGGGGCCGTGCTCAGCCGCGGCGCCGACCACCGTTCTTGGAGCCGGAACCGCGGTTGGTGCCGGGGCCGTCGAGGGAGACCTGGTCTCCGGTGACGAGCCCGGCGCGACGCAGCGCATCAGCAATCGCGCCATCGGGCGCACCGCGTCCGGCACCACCGCGTCCGGCACCACCGCGTCCCGCACCGCCCTGTCCGGAGCCGCCGCGGTTGCCACCGGAGCCGCCGCGGTTGCCCCCCGCGCCATCACGGCCGCCTCCCGAGCCGGCCCGGCCACCACGCCCGCCGCCATCCTGCCCGCCCGGACCGCGGCCCTGGCC
>NZ_JALKFU020000607.1 GCF_023242965.2 Frankia sp. AgKG'84/4 | reverse complement strand
CCCATGTCGACACCGGGCAATAACGGGCGGCTATATTGGTTCTGCGCCGGCGACGGCCTAACTGGGGGGGAGAGAACACCGGCCGGGCGGACTCCGGGGCCGGCCGGCGGGCCGGCAGGCAGGCAGGCAGGCGGCGCGGCGGCTCAGGCGCCGGTGGAGGCGTCGCGCGGCGGGAGCAGACCGGCGGACCGGGTCGCCCGCGCACCGGCGCTGTCCTTCGCGAAGGCCAGGGCGAGCAGCAGCCGGGCCGTCAGGCCCACGCCGAGCGCCAGGCGCAGCGGGGCGGCGGCCGGGCCCGGATACTGCCGGGACAGATAGCGGAACATGCTGCGGTGGTGGGCGATCACCATCCGTCGGGAGGACCGCTTGGTCGAATGGCCGCCGAGATGCTCCACCACGGCGGTCGGCACGTACACCGACGGCCAGGACGCGAGCCCCAGGCGCCGGCCCAGGTCCACGTCCTCCATGAACATGAAGTACGACTCGTCGAAGCCCCCGACGGCTGTGAACGCCACCCGGCGGACCAGCTGGCACGAGCCCGACAGCCAGCCGGCGGTCGTCTCCCGCGGCGCGCCGCGCTCACGCCGGTAGGACGCCGTCCACGGATTCGTCGGCCAGCACCAGCCGAACAGCGCGTGGCCGATGCCGCGGCCCAGTGACGGCAGGTCGCGCGCCGACGGGTAGAGGGCGCCGTCCGGGTTCGTGATGCCGGGGCCGAACGCCCCCGCGTCCGGCCAGCGCTCCGCCGCGGCGATCAGTTCGTCGAGCGCGCCCGGGGAGAAGGCGATGTCGGCGTTGGACACCACCAGCCATGGTGCCCGCGCACCGGCGGCGCCGCGGTTGACGGCGCTGCCGTAGCCGAGGTTGCGGCCGGGTCGCAGCAGCTCGGCCTCCGGGCGCTGGGACACGGCGGCGGTGCCGGGGTCGAGCTGGGGCGAGTTGTCGACGACGACGACCTCGTAGGGCCGGGTCGTCGCCTTGGCCAACGAGTCGAGGAAGGCGCCGATGATCTCGCCGGACCGGAAGGTCACCACGATGACCCGGAGCTCCGGTTCCACACCCATGTTCTCGTCCGCCCGTCTCACCCGACCCGCCCCGCCTGGGGA
The DNA here is from genome assembly GCF_023242965.2 of Frankia sp. AgKG'84/4. Lineage (GTDB taxonomy): Bacteria > Actinomycetota > Actinomycetes > Frankiales > Frankiaceae > Frankia. The sequence goes on along the minus strand of NZ_JALKFU020000607.1, from coordinate 1,967 downwards.
CGCACGCCACGGCCGGCGGCGGCGCGCTCTCGCCGGCCACCGATGCCACGCGCCGCACCGTCGCGGTGACGGCGCGCGGGTACCAGACAGACCGTAGCGCGGCCTTTGCCGCGATCGTCGCCCCGGGTGCCGCCCCGACGGCCCACGGGCCGCCTGGCGCCGCTCAGCGCTCGGCGACCGCCCGCGCGTAGCTGGCCAGGTGCGCCTCGGCACTGGCCGCCCAGGTGAACTCCCGGGCCCGGGCGAGCCCGGCCTCCCCGAGGACCGCACGCCGGTCCGCGTCGTCGAGCAGGGCGCCCATCACCCGGGCGATCGACTCCGAGTCCGGCTGGGTGTAGGCGACGGCGTCGCCACCGACCTCGGGCAGGGACAGCCGCGGCGTGGTCAGCACCGGGGCACCGCAGGCCATCGCCTCCAGCACCGGCAGGCCGAAGCCCTCGCCGTGCGACGGGTAGGCCACGAGCGTCGCCCCGCCGAGGTAGCCCGGCAGGTCGGAGAACCGCAGGTAACCCGGCCGGATCACGCGCAGGTGGCTCGGCACGGAGGCAACCGCCGCGTCGACGTCGTCATCCCAGCCGGAACCGCCGGCCAGCACGAGCGCCGGTGGCTCGTCGCGCCAGTGCACCGCCTCGGCCCAGCCACGGATCAGGTTCGGCACGTTCTTGCGCGGCTCCAGCATCCCGAGGAACGCGATGTAGTTCGACTCGCCGAGGCCGAGGCGCCGCCGCACCCGCAGCTTGTCGTCCTCGGTGGGCCGGTGGAAGGTCGACGTGTCGACGCCGTGATAGGCGACGTCGGTCGTCGTCGACTCCGCGTCGAGCACGCGGACGAGTTCGTCGCGGGTGGCCTTCGACGGCACGATGATGCGGGCGGCCCGGCGCACCGCCGTCCGCATCGCGGACCGGAAGAACGTCCCCTTCACCGCCGTGTGCATCTCCGGCTCGGTAAAGAAGGTGACGTCATGAATTGTCACGCACACGGGCTGCTGTGCTCGCAGCGGCATCGTGTAGTGCGGTGAATGAATGACGGCGGCATTGACCTGTTCCGCGACCAGCGGCAGGCCGGTCTGCTCCCAGGCCAGCCGCGCGGGCCGGTGGGCGATGGCCGCCGGCCCGGACAGAACGGTGGCATGCGGAGCCATTCGGCTGTAGCGTTCCTCGTCCGACCGTTGGCAGACCAGCGCCATGTCCGCACCGGCCGCGCCCAGCGCCGCGACCAGCCCGTCGACATAACGCCCTACGCCACCACGGTCCGCCGGGACCGAAGTCGCGTCGACGAGCACCCGGGGTCCCACGGCGCTCCTTCCCTGACGCGCCACCCCGGCAGGGGTGGCTGATCGCTTCACGGTGACCGCTTGCTTCCCAACGGGGGCAACACTACGCCCGCCCGTCGTCGGCGACGGACACGGCAGGGGAATCGTTGACTCGACGGTAGAGCGCCCACGTCGCCTCCGCTGCCGCATTCCAGGTAAATGCACGGGCGCGGGCCAGTCCGGCAGCCGACAGGTGGGCGCGCAGCCCCGGATCGCCGACGATCCGGGCCACCGCCGCCGCCAGCCCGGCGTCGTCCCCCACCCCGACCACCAGCGCGGCCTGGCCCGAGACCTCGACCAGCGCGGGAGCGTCGGACACCACCACCGGCACCCCGTGCGCCATCGCCTCGACGACGGGCAGGCCGAAGCCCTCCGACCGGCTCGGCGCGAGCAGCACCGCGGCCCGCGAAAGCACCACCGCGAGATCCTCGTCACTGATCCGCCCGAGAGTGCGCACGCGCCCCGGGTCCAGACCATGGCGGGCCGCCGCGGCACCCACCTCCAACCCACCCCAGCCGGCGGCGCCGACATGGACCAGGGGCAGCCCCGGATCGTCCGGGCGGCGCAGCGCGGCCAGGGCCGTGTCGAGTCCCTTGCGCGGTTCCAGGGTGGCCAGCGTCAGCAGGTAGCCACCGGGCGGCGGCAGGCCCAGCCG
>NZ_JALKFU020000606.1 GCF_023242965.2 Frankia sp. AgKG'84/4 | reverse complement strand
GGCCGGCGGTGCGCCGCCGCGCAGGGCGCGCACACGGCGGTCGCGGCGCGCCCAGCCGGCCAGCATCAGGCCGGTGCCGTCGGTCGACTCGTCGTCCCAGACGAGGATCTCCAGGTCGGGCAGGTGCGCGGAGGCGAGCAGGGCACCGAGGCAGCCGTCGAGATGAGCGGCCTCGTCGCGCACCGGGAGGATCACGGACACCCGCTCGGGCACGGTCCGGGCCGGTGGCGCGGTCCGCAGCAGCCGCGCGTTGACCGCTGTGTGCACGGCGATCCCGGCCGAGGCCACCGCGGCCGTGCGCACCGCCGCCGACCAGCACCGACCCCACGACCAGCGCCGACCCCACGACCAGCGTCGACCCCACGACCAGCGTCGACCCCACGACCAGCGTCGACCCCACGACCAGCGTCGACCCCACGACCAGCGCCGACCCCACGGTCCCTGCGCCGGTGCACACGGTCCCTGCGCCGGTGCACACGGTCCCTGCGCCGGTGCACACGGTCCCGGCATCGGTGCACACGGTCCCGGCATCGGTGCGTCTGGTCCCGTCACCGGTCCGCCCGCCGTCGGTCCTCGCCGTGGTCGGTCCGCCAGGGCCGTAGGCCCACCGCCAGCACCGCTCCCATCGCGGCGCCGCCGAGCGCGGCCACGCCGGGACGGTCGAAGAACACGCCGTTGGCCACCACCGACGACAGATAGGTCCAGGCCAGCAGGGTGAGTGGGATCCGCTCATCACGGATCTCAGAGCGTCCCGGATCGGGCAGGGCGAGCAGCACGCCGGTCAGTAACGTGCCGACCAACAGCCAGCCGAGGAAGTTCGTCACCGGGATGCCGTTGAGCGCCGGGCCTGAGCTGTGCCAGCGCCAGTGCCCGGCGTTGACCATCTGCGGGTCGAGGAACAGGTCCCAGGTGGCCAGCACCAGTCCGCCGACCACCGCGGCGCGGTCCGGTGCCTGCTGATGCCGGCGGACCAGGACATAGGCGGGATAGGCCATCATCGCCCAGGCCAGCGGAACCACGAGGGACACCCCGAACAGCCGGGGCCCGAGCGATGTCCCGTAGACGTAGCGCCCGAACGGCACGCCGGTGTGCACACCGAGTGTCTCCACGGCGAGCCCGCCGCCGACGGTGACGACGACGAAGGCGGCGGCCCACCACGGACCCCGGGTCGCCGTTGCGTGCGTCGTCGAGGCCAGGAAGAACACCACAACCGTCGCGGCGGTCAGCGCGCCGCGCGCCGTGCCGTCGACCAAGGGGTAGGGGATCTGGGTCGCGACCACGCCGATCGCCAGCAGCCACCCCCAGCTGGGCGGCCGATGACGGCGGGTTTCACCGGAGCTGTCCCGACCAGGCGGCCGGGGCGCCCGGAGCGCGTGCGGCACCGGGCGCTCGGACATCACCGCACGGGCTCGGGTTGGCCGGAGCCGCCCGCGCGCTCGCCGTCCGTGTGCCCGCCGTCCGTGTGCCCGCCGTCCGAGTCGGCGCTGTGCGAGTCGGCGCTGTGCGAGTCGGCGCTGTGCGAGTCGGCGCTGTGCGAGTCGGCGCTGTGCGGGGACGCGGCCGAGGCCGCGGGCAGTTCCTTGCCGAGCACCGCGTAGGGGGTGAGCGTGCCAGGGAACTGGAAGTCCGACAGCAGTGGTACGAATCCCTCGCTCGCGTAAAGCCGGCGCGCGCGACTGCCGGGCGGCTCCAGGGCGGACAGCGCCGCCGTGTGCTGCGGGACATCGCGCAGCAGCTCCCGTAGCAGCGCCCGGCCGATCGAGCGGCCCTGCCAGGCGGGCAGCACGTGCAGCTCGACGACCTCCAGGCAGTCGTCGAGCCAGTGCCGCGCCGTCGCGGGCGACACCGCCGTCAACGCGTCGTGGACCACGTCATGCCACCACTGGCCGGGTTTGCCCGGCAGCGCATAGGTGATGCCGACGAGGGTGTCGTCGGGCGTGACGGCGGCGATCGCGCGCAGGTCGGTGCGGTCGAAGTGCCGACGGGCGTGCAGCGCCCGGTCCCGGGCGGCTCGGACGGGGTCGGCCTCGTGGAAGTCGAGGAACGCCGCCTTGTAAACGCCGATGACGTCGTCGAGCCGGGTACGCATGCGACGCGGCGACCACGGGACCACGCTGACGTCCATGTCGGTCAACGCCGTCGCCTCCTGTCCGTGCCCCGGCGGCCCGAACTGGTTCCGCCGACGGGTCCGGCGGGCCAGGAGGCCGGGTCGCACCCTCACATCGCCAGACGATAACGCGCCGGTCGCCGAGCGCGCCGGGCGGCGGGAATGCCTGCTACGTAACGTCGTCAGTCTGACGCGGAGGGCATATTATCCGGGATGTGCGGCAGGCCGACCCGGTCGCCGGCCAGGGCCAGCCCCGCGCACCGCGGTGCACCGTCGAGCAGGTCCGCGACCAGCAGCGCCACCGCCGGGGCCTGGACCGCGCCGCCGGCGTTCGTCCCCGCGGCGACCACCACCCGCCCCTGCGCCGCGGGCAGGGCGGTGACCAGCGGCAGGCCGTCCGGAGTTGCCGGTCGTTCACAGAACCGGACATCGCGCACGTCGAGGCTGCCGTCGCAGCGACGCAGTTCGGGAAACAGCCCGCCGACGGCCCGTTCGGTGACGGCTCGCAGCTCCTCAGTGCCGGCCCGCGCGGCTGACCGGTCGGCGCGGCCGAGGTAGCCGAAGCCCGCGCTGACGTGGATCAGGGATCCGTCCGGGGACAGCGTGACGTTCATGACGCCGAGCGGATCACCGGCGTGGATCTTCACCGGCCTCGTCAGCCCCGGGTTGGTCAGGGTCAGCGACAGTCCGAGCAGGTGGGCGACGGCGCCGGTGCCCGGCCAGCGGGCGCCGAGGAGGCGGTCCAGGTCGCGGCCGCCGGCGGTCACGACGACCTGGTCGGCGCTGAGCGCCTCGCCGCCGACGAAGCGCAGGAGCACCCCGGGCGGCGCGACGGCGGTCCCGTCGTTGCGACGGTCACCGGCGGGCGCCGGCTCGAGGGCGGGGGCCCGGGCGGGGGGGGGGGGGGGGGGGCGGGGGGCGGGGGGGGGGGGGGGGGGGGGGGGGGGGGGGGGGGGGGGGGGGGGGGG
>NZ_JALKFU020000605.1 GCF_023242965.2 Frankia sp. AgKG'84/4 | reverse complement strand
GTGCGCAGCTCCCCCGCGGCCGCGGGGGCCCGCCCGGTCGCTGCCGAGCGCGTGGCACCGGCCGGGCGACGACCCGCCCAGAACCCGACAGCGGGTTCTTCGCAACGCCCGAGTTCCCGCCGTCCGGGCGGATTCGCCGACGCCCCGGGGGTGTCCGGCGTGCTCGACGAGGTCAGCTCCACCGGGGTCCACTCGCCACTGCCATCCGACGGACCCGGCCCTTCTTCCACCGGCGGGAGAACGGGCCGTCGACCCGCCGCGGGGAATCCCGATGTCCCCGGCGGGCAACCGGCGAACGGTCTCGGCATGACACCACTGGGGTGGCTCGACGCGAACGGGGAGCGCGACGCCCGCGCATCCGCGACCGACCGCCGTGACGTCAATCGCCCGAGCGCTAATAGCCGTGACGTCGTTGGCCGCGAGATCGACCGCTATGACGTGGAGCGTCATGACATCGACCGCTATGAGATCGACCGCTATGACGTCGACCGCTATGACGTCGACCGCGGAGGCGTCGGGGCTCGTGATGTGGCACGCGGGAATGCGGACCATCGCGACGCCATTGGCCGGGCCGCGCGAGGCGGTGGGAGCGAGGGCGACGGCGGTCGGGACGACGAGGTCGGCGGGGTGCGCAACGGCCGCGGGCGTCCCCGGTCCCGGCCCCTGACGCTGGTCCAGGTGCTGATCGTGATTGCCGTCCTGGTCGTGGGGACTTCGCTCGGCCGGACCCTGGTGCTGCCTGGTGACGCCGGCGTGCTGACCCGGGTCGCGGCCTGGGGTCGGGCGAATCACCTTTCGTTCCTCGTCGACGGGGCCGAGCGGCTGCGTTGACCGGCTACCGGTCGGGGGCGCCGGTGCGGGCGCCCCTGTGCGTGGTGGTCGGAAGGGGGAGTGCACCTCGACATTTCAGGGTCGGACGGCGGCTCGTCCGGTTTGCCAGATTGAGGCCGGATGTTGTCAAACGTTGGCGTACTTGTCGTTTGATGGTCGTGTGGGCGCGAGATCCCAGCAATATCCGGGTGCCAGGTGATCTTTCGGTGGCCGCGGGGTTCGCGCGCGCGGCGCGCTGATGCGGCCGCTCGGAAATTGCCGCGTTCCAGTTCGCCGAATCCCTTGCATCCACCCGGTCTTGGCGTGTCCAATCGGTATTGGTAGGTCTGTCGCATTCCGTCGACCTCGTCTCGTCCGCGCCGCTGCCGGGCCTCTGATCGCCGATGTCGACTGAACGCACATCCCGGCCTGCCACGCCAGCAGGCATCCAAGGAGGCCACGTGCGTCCGAGACCCGCCGCAGTCCCCGCGGCGCCGCTGCTCGGCGACGCCGGCCATGGCGTCGCGGAGCAGGGCCGTGCGGTGTCGGGGCCTTCCGGCTCGGTGGGTGCCGACCTGTCCGACGGGCCCGGTCGCCCGGCCACCCCGGTCGAGGCCGACCTGATCGCGGCCGCCGTCCTCGACAGCCCGTTGGTCTCCGCCGTCGTGGCGGAAGACCTGCGTATCAGCGGCATCCGGACGTCGACCGGCGCGCCGGACTGGGCCTTCGCCGTCCTGCGTCCGCTTGGCGCCCCGGATCCGGCGATCGCCGTGCTGCGCTGGGACACCTGCTGCGGCTGGGTGCTGGACCAGGTCGGCACGGCCAGGTTCGGCCGGCACGGCTGCGAGACGGCCGCGCGTTCGGGCGAGGCCGCGCACTCGGCCTAGCCGGCGCGCGGGGGTCGTCGCCGCCGCCCGCACGCCGCGCGGGTAGATGGCCGCCCGTCGGCCGCGTGGCGCGCCAGCTACCGTCATGAGAGTGTCCATGCCGGCCGAGGAGGCGCACGACGGGTCCGCGACTCTGGCGGACTGGCTGCGCGCGCAGTCGGACGAGGCGGTCGTCCGCCTGTTCCTGCTGCGGCCAGATCTCGCCACGCCGCCACCACCCGACTTCGACGTGCTGGCCGCGCGTCTGGAGGTCCGGGTCAGCGTCGCGCGCGCGATAGAGCGCCTCGACACCGGCACCTCCGAGGTGCTGCAGGCGCTGACGATCCTGCCTGCCGATGTGTCGCTCACGCGGCTGGCGGCCTTCTGCGGGCATTCGGCCGTCGCCGGGGCGGTGCGTCGGCTGCGCGAACTCGGCCTGGTCTGGGGCGGCGACGCCGCGTTGCGAGTCGTCGGGATGGCCATCGATCTTGTCGGGGTCCGACCGTTGGGGCTCGGCCGGCCCGTGCGGGAGTGCCTGCTGGCCTACCGGCAGTTCCAGCTCACCCGCCTGGCCGATGGGTTCGCTCTGCCGACGCCCCGGGCGGCGGAGGCGGCCCTCGACGGTGAACGGGGTACCCGGACCGAGCTGGTCGACGCCATCGGCGCGCTGTTCGACGATCCGGACCGGGTGCGGGACTGGCTGGGCGCATGCTCACCGCGGGCCCGCGAACTGCTCGACCGGCTGGCCGTCGGGCCCGCCCTGGGCACGACGACGGAGGCCGGCCGCCTGCTCTCCCTGGACGTCACCCGCAGCCCGATCGAGGAGCTGCTGGCCCGAGGCCTGGTCGTCGGCATCGACGACGAGACCGTCGAGCTGCCCCGGGAGGTCGGCCTCGCGGTCCGCGGGGACAACCCGGCCGGTCGGCTGCATCCGGACCCGCCGCCCGTCGAGGGGACCGTCGTCGGTGCGGCCTCCGCCGACAGCACGGCGGCGCTCGCCGCGGACACAGTGGTCCGCTGGGTGACGACAGTCCTGGATGCCTGGGGGACGGCGCCGGTGACCCCTCTGCGCACCGGCGGCCTGAGCGTGCGTGACCTGCGTGCGGTGGCCCGCCTGATCGACACCGACGAGCGCGTCGCCGCCTTCGTGGTCGAGCTCGCCGCCGCCGCCGGGCTCGTCGACGCCACGGCCGGCGTCGACGTCCAGTTCGTGCCGACGGCCGCCTACGACCGCTGGAGCACCGAGCTGGTCGCGGCCCGCTGGGCCCTGCTGGCCGAGGGCTGGCTGCGCGCGCCGACCGCCGCCTGGCTGGTGGGCGAACGGGACGAGCGCGGCCGGCAGATCGCGGCGCTGTCGCTGGATGTGCGCCGGTCGGCCGCGCCGGAGCTGCGGGCCGAGGTGGTG
>NZ_JALKFU020000604.1 GCF_023242965.2 Frankia sp. AgKG'84/4 | reverse complement strand
GCGGCGGGTCCGGGGTTTTGAGCGTCAGCGAGGCGATGGCGGACGAGCGGCGGGGCGCCGCCCCCCCGGCGCCCGCCCAGTCCGCCGTCGGCGCGCCCGGGTCCAGCCCGGCGTGCCCGCGCGCCGTCGCGCACCGTCGCGGGACCTGCCCGCCCGGGACGTACCGGCCGGCGAGCCAATGGACGCGGGCCCGACCGGGGTCGACCGACGGGTTCCTGAGCAGCCGTCGCAGGGTCCGGATCCGGCAGATGGCAGGGAGGGTAGCGGCATCGACGATTCGGACGAGCCGGCGGCGGCGGTGGCCGGCGAGCTGGAGGCCGCCCTCGCGGGGATGCTGGCCTTCGTGCGCCGGCGGATCACCGGCGACTACGTGATCGACGAGCACGGGTTCGACGCGGATCTCACCGAGCACCTGCTCGCCCCGTTGCTGCGGCCGGTCTACCGGGACTACTTCCGGGTGGAGACCCGCGGGCTGGAGAACATCCCGGATACCGGCGGAGCGCTGGTGGTCGCGAACCATTCCGGCACCCTGCCGGTCGACGCGCTGATGATGGCGATGGCGATCCTCGATCACCACCCGGCCCACCGCAACCTTCGGATGCTCGCCGCCGACCTGGTCTTCGCCGTCCCGTTCCTCGCTCCGTTCGCGCGCAAGATCGGCAACACGCTGGCCTGCCAGCCGGACGCGGAGCGGCTCCTGCGGGCCGGGCACCTGGTCGGCGTCTGGCCGGAGGGTTTCAAGGGAGTGGGCAAACCGTTCCGCGAGCGCTACACGCTGCAGCGCTTCGGCCGCGGCGGCTTCGTGTCGGCGGCGCTGCGTACCGGCGTGCCGATCATCCCGTGCACCGTCGTCGGGGCGGAGGAAATCTACCCCATGATCGGCAACGCGCGGAGCCTCGCCCGTCTGCTCGGCCTGCCCTACCTGCCGATCACTCCCACGTTCCCGTGGCTCGGCCTGCTCGGTCTGGTGCCGCTGCCGTCGAAGTGGTTCATCGAGTTCGGGGAGCCGGTGCCGACCGACGGCTATCCGCCGGAGGCGGCGGACGACCCGATGCTCGTCTTCGAACTCACCGACAGCATCCGCGAGACCATCCAGCACACCCTCTACAGCCTGCTGATGGAGCGTCGCTCGGTCTTCTTCTGAGCCCCTGAACCTTCTGTGGCCCCTGAACCTTCTGTGGCCCCTGAACCTTCTGTGGCCCCTGAACCTTCTGTGAGCCCCTGACCTTCTGGCCGCGCCCTGTCCCGCCGGCTAGACGCTGGCGACCCGCCGGCGCAGCGCCATGCCGGCGACCACCCCACCGGCCAGTGCGCCTGCGCTCGCGGCCGCCGGAATGCCGATCTTGATTGCGCGCCGCGCGGTGCGGAAGTCCTTGATCGGCCAGTCACGCTCGCGGGCCACGGCCTTGAGGTCCGGGTCCGGGTTGATCGCCACCGGATGGCCGACCAGGGAGAGCATCGGCAGGTCGTTGATCGAGTCGGAGTAGGCCCAGCACCGGGACAGGTCCAGCCCCTCCCGTTCGGCGAGCGCCTGCACCGCCTCGGCCTTGGCCTGGCCGTGCAGCAGACCGCCGACCAGCCGGCCGGTGTAGGCACCATCGCTGACCTCGCTGACCGTGCCGAGGGCGCCGGTCAGGCCGAGGCGCCGGGCGATGATCGAGGCCAGTTCGACCGGCGTCGCCGTCACCAGCCAGACCCGCTGCCCGGCGTCGAGGTGCTGCTGGGCGAGGGCGTGCGTGCCGGAGTAGATCTGCTCGGCCATCCGCTCGTCGTAGATCTCCTCGCCGAAGCGAACGATTTCGGCGACCGACCGCCCGGCGACGAAGGCGAGTGCGGTCTCCCGCGCGTCCCGGATCCCGTCCGCGTTCTCCTGGCCGCGCAGCCGGTACGTGACGTGCTGCATGCCGAAGCGGAGGAGGTCACGTGAGGTGAAGAAGTCCCGGGCGGCCAGGCCGCGGGCGAAGTAGAAGATCGACGCACCGGCCATCACCGTGTTGTCGACGTCGAAGAACGCTGCGGTGGACTCGTCGAGCGGCGGGCGCGGAACCTCCTCCGCGGCGACCTTCAGGGCGGCGATCGCCGCCGCCTCGGCCGCCTGCCTGGTCTCGGCCGCACCCCTGCGTCGAACCCTCATCGGTCATCTCCATGCGGTCGGCGATGGATCCGCTGGTCCCGGACCACCGCGGTCGGCCGGTGGCACCGCCCGCGCCCCCGGCGCCAGCGCCTCGGCGGGCGGGCCGCCTGGCGGACCCTCGGCACGTCGCCACACTACGGTGCCGCCGTGTCCGTCCCCCGCAGGCAGCGTGGATCTGACCGCGCGAAGGTGCCGACGTGGCAACGATAGTGTCGTGATCTCGATGTGATCCGCGTAATCGGTCGCGACTGCGGCGGGATCCGCCTGACCCGGCACGCCCGGTCAGGCGGATCCCGCCTGGGCCAGCGTGCGGGCGAGCGCGCGGACGGCTCGCAGCTGCAGCGCGCGCACGGCTCCTTCGCCCCGGCCCATCGCGTGCGCGGTCTCGCGTACGGACATGCCTTCCAGGAACCGCAGCGACACGCATTCCTGCTGGTCGGGGAGCAGGCGGCGGACCGCGTCGAGCAGTTCCCGGTGGGTCAGCCCGGCCAGGATCGACTCCTCGGGCCCCGGTACGGCGAAAGCGGTGGTCCCCTCGGCGGCGTCGCGGAGGTCGGCGGTCGGGATCTCCAGGCGCCGCCGGGCCGACCGGGCCTGGTCGACGACCAGGTTCCGGGCGATGGTGATGAACCAGGCGCCGATGTCGCGGCCCTGCCAGCGGAACTCACCAATCGTCCGGAAGGCCCGCAGGAACGTCTCACTGACGATGTCCTCGGCCGCGGCGAGATCTCCGTTCAGGCGGTACAGGGCATAGCGAAAGACCAGCTCGGCGTAATGGTCGTAGAGCAGGCCGAATGCGTGGGTGTCGCCCGCCCGGGCCCGGGCTACGAGCGCCGCGCGTTCCCGCGCCGCCGGGTTCTCATACGCCGCCGCCGGATCGGCGCGCGCGCGGCGCAGCAACGGCGGCTTGCCCTCCCGCTCGGGCGACGGCGTCGCCCGGCCCAGGCC
>NZ_JALKFU020000603.1 GCF_023242965.2 Frankia sp. AgKG'84/4 | reverse complement strand
CCCGGCGCCTGATCCGCCGGCGGCGGTGAGCCGGAGCTGGCGGCGCTGGCGACGGTGAGCGTGATCGTGGTGTCGCGGCGAACCGTGCCCGCCTCGGGCGACTGGGCGATCACGGTGCCCGCGGCCTGGCCGGGCGCCGGCCGCTGCTGCACGATGACGTCGAGACCGTAGCCGCGCAGTGCCGACTCCGCGGCGGCGCGTGGCTGACCCACCACGTCGGGCACACCGATCTGCGTGCTCACCACGGTGATCGTCACCGGCGAGCGGGGCGCCACCCGGGTGCCCACCGGGGGATCCACCGCCTCCACCCGGCCGGGCCCGACCGAGGACGGGCCGGTCTGCGTCCGCACCGTCACGACCAGTCCGAAGGTCGTCAGGGTTCCCCGCGCGTCCAGCTCGGTGCGGCCGATCACGTCGGCGATGGTGGCGAACTCCGGCCCCGGGGTCTCGGGCGCCCCCGGCTCGGGCGTCGTCGCGGTCCGCGGGCTCGGGCTCACTCCGGGCGGCCCCCCGGTCCGGTCGCCGGGGGAGGCGGTGACGCCCGGCGTGGTCGCGGTGTCCCCGTCCGACACCGTGATCGTGATCGTCGTCGAGCGGCTGACGACGCTGCCGCTGGGCGGACTGACCTGGATGACCATCCCTCGCGCGACGCCCGCGTCCGGTTTCGTCACCCGCGCGAGGGTGGTGAGACCGGCGGCGCGCAGTCGCGCGGCGGCGTCGTCGGCGGTCAGGCTGATCAGGCCGGCGGGGACGACGAGGTACCCGGCATCGGCGAGGGCGCTGGGGGCGGGGGTGGAGGTGGTGGGGCCGGGCCCGCGTGGGCCGCGTGCGGCGAGCGCCACGACGCTGGCCGTGACCAGCACGGCCAGCGTCATCACCGCGATCAGAAGCCCGCCGCGGCGCCCGATCGCCCTCGCGGCGGGCTGGGGTCCGCCCCGCGCCGTGACGGGCTCCCCGGCCCCGCCCGGCGTCACCACGCCGGCGGTGTGGGGTGGTGGCGGGGAGTCGGCGGGCGCACGTGGCGCACGTGGTGCGCGTGGTGCGCGTGGTGCGCGTGAGGTCCCGGGACCGTCGGTGGGGTCGGCGGGGGTCGGCGCGGCGAGGGGGCGGCGCAGGTCGAGCAGCCCGCTCGCCACGTTCGTCGGTGCCGCGGACGGTGCGTCGAGCTGCACTCCGAGCCGGACCATGCGGGCGAAGATCTCCTCGGCCGACGGTCGCGCGGCCGGATCGCGGCGCATCGCGTCCCGGACGATCGCGGCGAGAGGCGGGTCCAGTCCGTCGAGATCGACGTCGGTCGTGGCGATGCGGTAGAGCAGCGTCGGCACCGCGCCGGTGCCGAACGGCGGCCGCCCGGTGCCCGCGAACACGACCAGGCCGCCCCAGGCGAACACGTCGGTCGCCGGCGACACGGGCTCACCCCGGGCCTGCTCCGGTGCCATGAACATCGGTGTGCCGATGGCCTTGTCGTGGGTGATGGTGGAACTGTCCGCCGCCCGGGCGATCCCGAAGTCGATCACACGTGGGCCGAGCGGGGAGAGCAGCACGTTCGACGGCTTGAGGTCGCGATGGACCAGCCCGGCGCCGTGGATCGCGGTCAGCGCCGCCGCGACGCTCACCGCGACCCGCTCCCCGTCGGCGGACCCGAGCGGCCCGTCGGCCGCGACCTGATCCGCCAGCGTCCGCCCGGCGATGAACTCGGTGACCAGGTAGGGGGCCGCGTCCGGCGGGTCGGCGACGGCCAGGACCTCCGCCGTGCAGAACCGGGCGACCCGGCGGGCGACCTGCGCCTCCCGGCGAAAGCGCGCCCGGTACTCGGCGTCGTCGGCGAGCTCGGAGCGGACCACCTTCACCGCGACCAACCGACCCGTCGCGGTGTCCCGGCCGAGATAGACGGTGCCCATCCCGCCCTCGCCCAGGCGGGACAGCAGCTCGTAACCGCCCAGGTCACGCGGGTCGGACGGCTGCAGCGGACTTCCCGCGGTGGCGCCGCCGACGGTGCCATCGTCGCGCTCGCCGGGACGGGGGTCCGCACCCGGGCCAGGACCGCCCGTGGCCGCGTGCGAGTACGAGTACGAGTTCACGACACCTCCGCCCGGGCCATGTGCGTCTGGGCACGGCGTAGCGCCCTCGCACACAGTGACGTGCTGGTCGGCCACCGGGTTGTCCGCCGACGGCGCGTCGGTGGCTGTCCGCCTCCCGACACCCGGCCCCCGGTCCGGTCACCGCGCGGTCAGCCGGCGGTGGGCGTCGGGTCCGGCGCGGGCGCCAGCAGGCTCAGACGCTCGCCGCGCCAGCGGCGGCGGATCGCCCGGTCGTGGCTGACCAGCACGATCGCGCCCGGGTAGGCGTTCAGGGCCGTCTCCAGCTCCTCGACGAGGGCGAGGGAGAGATGGTTCGTCGGCTCGTCGAGCAGCAGCACGTCAACAGGGTCGCGCAGGACCCGCGCGAGGGCGAGGCGCTGGCGCTGCCCGGCCGAGGCCCGGCCGATCGGCACGCTCAGCTGCTCGGCGCCGAACAGGCCGAACGACAGCAGCGCGGCAGCGTGTTCACGGGCGGTGCCGGGACGGCCCCGGGCGAAGGCCGCGAGCAGGCTGCGGTCCGGGTCCTCGACGTCGATCCGCTGGGGGAGATACCCGGCCGTGGCTCGGCGGGTCAGCGCGCCCTGGTCGGGGGCGAGCTCGCCGGCGAGGACCCGCAGCAGGGTGCTCTTGCCCGCGCCGTTGGCGCCGTCGACCAGCAGCCGCCCGCCGGCCGGGACCGTCACGCGCACGGGGGCGAGTCGGCCGGCGACGGCGACGTCCACCGCGTCGAGCACGACGCCGCTGCCCGCGACGGTGGACATCGCCGGGCCGGCGGGCTGGGCGGGCTGGGCGGGCAGGGCGAAACACAGTGGCTGCGGGGGCGGGTCGACCGGGTTGGCGAGCAGGCGGCGAAGCCGTTCCTCGGCGTTGCGCACCCGGCTGGCGACGGCCTGCTGGACGCGGTCCCCGGCGATGCCGTAGGACATCTTGTTGTTGTCCGTCGGGCCACGGTAGGCCGCGCCGCGCCGGGCCGTGGCGGCGGCGGCCTCGCGCTGGCGGGCGACGT
>NZ_JALKFU020000602.1 GCF_023242965.2 Frankia sp. AgKG'84/4 | reverse complement strand
GCGCCCACGCCGAGCCCAGCCGCCCTCGCCGCCCAGCTCGCCGGGCCCCTCCAGGACCCCGGCCTCGCCGGGCCGGCCGCGTACGTCGTCGACGCGCTGACGGGGAAGGTGCTGCTCGACATCCGGGGACGGACACCGGCCACGCCGGCCTCGACGCTCAAGACCGCGGTCGCCACCGCGGCCCTCGCCACCTTCCCCGACGCCAGACTGCGGACGACGGTGGTCTACAGCCCGCCCACCGGTGCCGCCGCGACGGCACCGGGCGGCACTTTGTGGCTGGTCGGTGCGGGAGATCCGACGCTCACTGCCGCCGCCCGACCCGACGGCTACCCGACGCCCGCCCGGCTCGCGGACCTCGTCCACCAGGTCCGGGCCGCGGGCATCACCTCCGTCAGCCGGGTGATCGGCGACGGGTCGCTGTTCACCGGTCCCGACCGGGCCCCGGGCTGGCGCGACAACTACGTCACCGACGGTGACGTCGCCCCCGTGTCCGCGCTCGAACTGGACGCGGGGCGCGCTGCTCCCGGTGCCACCGGAGCGCGCGCCGCCGATCCGGCGGCGGCGGCGACGGCGGTGTTCGGCGGCGCGCTGAGGATGGCGGGAATCGCCGTCGGCTCGGTCGGCACGGGGCCGGCCCAACCATCGGCCCACCAGGTCGCCGCCGTGGACAGCCCGCCTGTCCGGGTCCTGGTCCGGAAGATGCTGTCCGAGTCGGACAACGACCTGGCCGAGAGTCTCGGCCGGCTGGTCGCCCGTCACCGCGGCCTGCCCGCGTCGTTCGCCGGGGCGGTGCGCGCCGTGACCGGCACCCTCGCGGAGCTCGGCCTGCCCACGGCGGGGGCGAGCCTGTACGACGTCAGTGGGCTCTCCACCAGCGATCTGATCGAACCCGCGACCCTCATCGCGGTGCTGCGAGCGGCCGTCCTGCCCGTCCGCCCAGCGCTGCGTGATCTGCTGACCGGGCTGCCCGTGGCCGGATTCTCCGGAACCCTCGGCGACCGGTTCACCTCCGGCGACACCGCCGCGGGGGCCGGCGAGGTACGGGCGAAGACCGGCACTCTGCGCAACGTCAGCAGCCTTGCCGGCCAGGTCGTGGACGCCGACGGCCGGCTGCTGCTGTTCGCGTTCCTCTCCCCGGCCGAGGAGGTCAGCGGAACCAAGGCCGCGCTGGACCGGATCGCCACCGCCCTCGCCAGGTGCGGTTGCCGGGCCCCCGCGGCCGGCGCGCCCGCCCCGGCGCGCTGACCCCGCCCGCGCGGGCCGGACACGCCGGTCCCTGTCAGGTGTTCGATCCGCGAGCCCGGACCGGCCTCCGCGACGCGGGAGCAGACCTGGGTCCAGCCCGGTACGCTCGGATTCGTGGATGCCGAGCTGGTCGACTGGGAACTCGCCGTGACGACGGCGAAGAAGCTGGTCCGCCCCGGCCCGCAGATCAGCCGAGAGCAGGCCGCCGATGTCGTCGCCGAGCTGCGCCGCCTCGCGGTGGAAGCCGAGCGGCACGTCGAGGACTACACCCATCTCACGCCGGCCGGCGTGCCGACCCCGATCAACGTGGTGGACCGGCCCGAATGGGTGCGCTCCAACGTGGCGGGCCTGCGCGTGCTGACCACGCCGTTGCTGGCCAAGCTGTCCGAGCAGCAGCGCAGCCGCTTCTCAGCCGCGGTCGGGCGCCGGGTCACCGGAGTCCAGCTGGGCACGGCGCTGGCGTACCTGGCCGGCAAGGTGCTCGGCCAGTTCGAGATCTTCCTGCCGCCCGAGGAGTACCTGGGCGGCCCGGCGGGCGCGCTGGACGCCGCCACCCCGGTGACGGTCGGCCGGCTCAGCCTGGTGGCGCCCAACATCGCCCACGCCGAGGCCACGATGGGCGTCGTGCCGCGGGACTTTCGGATGTGGGTGTGCCTGCACGAGCAGACCCACCGCAGCCAGTTCACCGCCGTGCCGTGGCTGCGGGCCCACCTCGAGTCCGAGATCACCTCGTTCATCGAGGCCACCGATCTTGATCCGGACGTGCTCGCCGACCGGGTGCGCTCGGCGGTGGCCGCTCTGCGCGGTGCGGTGTTCGACCGCGGGCCGGACAGCCCGAGTGTCGTCGAGGCGCTGCAGACACCGGCGCAGCGAGCCGTGCTCGACCGGCTCCAGGCAATCATGACGTTGCTGGAGGGCCACGCGGACCAGGTGATGGACGCGGTGGGCCCCCGGGTGGTGCCGACCGTCGCCGACATCCGGTCGAAGTTCGAGGGCCGGCGCGACGGCGGCTCACCGGTCGACCGCTTCATCCGGCGCCTGCTCGGCCTGGACCTGAAGCTTCAGCAGTACCGCCAGGGCGGCGCGTTCGTGCGGGCCGTCGTCGCGGAAGCCGGCGTGGGCGGCTTTAACACGGTGTGGGAGTCGCCGGCGACGCTGCCGACCCGTGCCGAGCTGACCGACCCGACCGCGTGGATGCAGCGCGTCCTGGGCAGCCGTCCGTCGATCTCGGCGTGACCGGCATGGTCCGCGGAGCCGTCGGCGTCTCCACGGTCCGGCCGCCCTGGTGACCTCCGCCCTCGCCGGCGATCATCAGGACGGCCCGGCGCGCGAGCGCCCGAGCCGGGCGCCGAGCCCCGCGGTCGCCGCGATGCGCCTCGCGGTCCGTTCCGCCATCGCCGATCTCGGCCCGGGTGAGCTGGTGCTCGTCGCCTGCTCCGGCGGTCCCGACTCGCTGGCGCTGGCCGCGGCGCTCGCGTTCGTCGCCCCCCGCCGGGCGCTGCGCGCCGGCCTTCTCGTCGTCGATCACGGCTGGGACGAGTACTCCACGAACCGCGCGCATAGCGTCGCGGACCTTGGCCGGGAACTGGAGCTGCGGCCGGTCGAGGTGTTGACCGCGCACACGCCCCGCTCGGAGGGCGCCGCCCGCGAGGCCCGCCGCGCAGCGCTGTTCGCGGCGGCGGACCGGTTGGGCGCCCGCGCCATCCTGCTCGGACACACCCTGGACGACCAGGCCGAGACCGTGCTGCTGCGGCTTGCCCGTGGTGCGGGGGCCCGGTCGCTGGGCGGCATGCGTCCCCGCGACGGCCTGCTGCGCCGGCCGCTGCTCGGCCTGCGCCGGGC
>NZ_JALKFU020000601.1 GCF_023242965.2 Frankia sp. AgKG'84/4 | reverse complement strand
GGTCCGCGGCGGGCCGGCGCAGCAGCGCGGGCAGGCCGCCGCGTTCCAGCGCGCGGTCCACTCCGGCGCGCCCCGTGACGGCGGCGAGGATGCGGGCCGCGGCCTGGACCAGCACGGCGCCGATGATCCAGATGGCGATGAGGACGCCGACCTTCGGGCTGGTCTCGGCGATGTGTGACCAGGCGTCCGAGAGGCCGTTGTCCCAGGCGACGGCGGCGGTGACCTGCACGACGCGACTATAAGCTCTTAGTTAGATGATCGTTACTTCAGGCGATGAGGGTCGGCTCGGTGACGACCCCGGTCAGGGGGAGCCGGGCGGTGGCCGGCGGCCCGGCTACCGTCAGCCCACATGACGGTGTCGGTCTGCTGGCTACGGCGGGATCTACGGCTCGGCGACAACCCGGCGCTGTCCGCGGCGGTGCGGGACGCGGACGAGGTGCTCGTCCTGTTCGTCCTGGACGACACGCTTCGCCGGCCGGCCGGCGCGGTCCGGCTCGCCTTCCTCCTGCGCTGCCTGCGCGAACTGGACCGGCTGCTGTCCGGCCGGTTGTGCGTGCGGACGGGCGACCCGGCGCGGGTCGTCGCGGCGCTCGCCCGGGACGTGGACGCCGCCCAGGTGCACATCGGGGCGGACTACGGCCCCTACGGCAGCCGCCGCGACGACGCGGTCGAGGACGCGCTGCGGGCCGATGGCCGCGACCTCGTCCGGACGGGGTCGCCCTACGCGGTCGCCCCCGGCCGCCTGCACACGGCGGCGGGGACGCCCTTCCGGGTCTACACCCCGTTCTACAAGGCGTGGACCGCGCACGGGTGGCGCGACCCGCTGCCCGAGCCGCACGGCGTCCGCTGGGCACGGGCGACCTCCGAGGGCATCCCGGACGATCCCGACACCGGCTCCGTCGACCTGCCGCCCGCCGGTGAGGCGGCGGCTCGCGAGCGGCTCGCCGAGTTCCTGGACGGCCCCCTGCGCGGCTATGCGGACCGGCGCGACATCCCCGGCGAGGACACCACCTCGAGGCTCTCGCCGTACCTGAAGTACGGCTGCGTGCATCCGCGGACGGTGCTGGCCGAACTCGCCCGGGTCGCCGGCGCTGCGGCGAAGGACCGTCCAGCAGCGAAGGATGTGGAGAAGTTCCGCTCCGAGCTGGCCTGGCGGGAGTTCTACGCCGACGTCCTCGCCGCCAACCCGGCCTCCGCCCGCGAGGACCTGACCGGCGCGCTGGCCGCGATGCACTACGACGCGCCGGGCCCCGAGTTCGAGGCCTGGAAGTGGGGCGACACCGGGATTCCCATCGTTGACGCCGGGATGCGCCAGCTTCGCGCCGAAGGGTGGATGCCCAACCGCGTCCGCATGATCCAGGCCTCGTTCGTGTGCAAGGACCTGCACGTGCACTGGACGCACGGAGCGCGGTGGTTCCTCGAGCTACTGGTCGATGGCGATCTGGCGTCGAACAACCACGGCTGGCAGTGGACCGCGGGTACCGGCACCGACGCCGCCCCCTACTTCCGGGTGTTCAACCCGGTGTCGCAGGGCCGCTCCTACGATCCGGACGGGACCTACGTGCGCCGCTGGATACCGGAGCTGCGCGAGGTGCCGACGGCGAAGGTGCACGAGCCGTGGACACTGCCGGACGGTCCACCGGCGGGCTATCCGGCGCCGGTCGTCGATCACGCGGCGCGGCGGCGGGAGGCGCTGGCCCGGTACGAGGCCGCCAGGCAGGGCCGGCAGCGTTGACCGGATGACGCGACCGGGCTTCTGGGCGCCCGGGGCGCGATGACCTCGGACGACCTGCGCGGTCCAGGTGGGACGCTCCGGCGCAACCGTGGCACGTGTCGGAAATCCGACAGACAGGTTGTCGCGTCCAATGGATCCGACCCATGGTGATTGGCGACCCTTGTTCCAGGGCAGGGAGGCCGTGGGCAGGGATCTCCCGCTCGAAGCCCGGCGGAGAAGTGACGGGCTCCGCCGGAGGTGGTCGCGCCCGCGTGTCATGTGGAGGGCAGGGCACGCGCGGCGCGCCACGTCCCCGCCGCCCGCCGCCCGCAGCGTGTCCATCGCCGACGCTTCGCCCACCCAACGCCGACGCCGCGCTGGCGCCTCAGACGACGATGTCGACCGGGGTGCCGAGCGGGACGGTCTGGGCCAGGTGGGTGATCGCGTCGTTGCTCAGCCGGATGCAGCCATGGCTGACGTCCTGCCCCAGCAGGGCCGGATCGTTCGTGCCGTGGATACCGATCACCGGCTGGTGACCGTCGAAGGAACTCATCGACGTCGAGTAGCCGCTCAGCCCGAAGGCATACGGCCCGTAGATGCCGCTGGGATCCGGCGGTCGCAACAGCTCCGTCAGATAGAACCGGCCGCCCGGCGTCGGGGTGTCCGACGTGCCGATGGCGACGGGCACCTGGGCGACCTGCGCGCCGTCGTTGTAGAGCTGGAGCAGATGGCGCCCGCGGGACACCACGATCCGGTAAGGCGTCTCACTGGCCCTGACCTGCGCGGCGCGCAGCCATCCGGTACGCCCGTTGGGCTGCACCGGCAGCAGCACCTGCCACCAGCCCGGCAGCTTGGCCTGCACCAGGAACACCCGGCTCACGCCGTTCTCGTTCGGGCTGGCCATGCTGGAGGCGGCCTTGGTGTCCGTGGGCGAGTCGTAGATGTCCACGCTGGCCGCGGATGCGGTCACGATGACGCTCGCGCCCTGGCCCAGACCGGCGACGGCCGCCAGGCGGTCGCGCACCTGGGGCGACAGCTTCGTGTCCGCGGTGCGGCTGCCGTCGCCGTGACCGCCGCAGCCGGCGACCAGCGCGGCGGTCACGGCGGCCATGAGGAAGCCCGCGCCTGCCCGCCGGCCGGCGCCGGATCGCGAGAAGTCACGGATCGTCAGCCGCACCCGCACGTCCCTTCCGCCGGCCAGGGTGATCCGGCGGAAGGGCGTGACCATCGGAGGGGCCATCAACCCGTGTAGTGCGGCTGAGCTGGAACGGCCCCGGGACCGGCGGGTGCCGCCGGCGGAAACGCGCCGGGCGTGCACGGTGAGAAGGCGGCGGCGGAGCCGGCCACGGATCGGCCGCCAGCGCGCGCCGGAATCGTTGGCCCACCAGATG
>NZ_JALKFU020000600.1 GCF_023242965.2 Frankia sp. AgKG'84/4 | reverse complement strand
GCCGAGACGGCTCGCTGGACGCCGGGGCGCCGGGTGCCCCGTGCGTCGGGCCGTGCGTCGCCGCCCCGGAGAGGTTCCACGGTGGCGTGCCACTGGCCGTCAGGTCACCGGTACCCCCGGCACCGGGCGGCGCGGGCAGACCGGGCACGGCCGGGGACGGCCAGGACGGCGGCGGACTGCCCGATGGAGACGGGGTCTGCACGGTATGCGGGACAGCTCCAGGGGCCTGCGCGGCCACGTCCCCCGCGACGACGCCCGGCGCGGTCGCGGTCCGGTGAGGCGCCGAAGGGCCGTCCTCGTCGGCCGCGGCCGGCGACGGCGGGAGGATGTCCGGGCCGAGGATGTCGACCAGCTCGGCGCGCAGGGCCTCGGCCGTCGGCCGGTCTCCCGGCTCGCGGGCCAGGGTCCGGCGGACGATCTCGCGCAGCGGCTCGGCGATCCTGGTGTAGTCGACCCGCGGCTGTTCGTGGACGATCCGGTAGGCGACCGCCTCGGCGGGGCCCTGGCCGTACGGCGGGACGCCGGTGGCGGCGTAGCAGATCAGGCCGCCCCAGGCGAACAGGTCGCTGGCGGCGCCGATCTCGCCGCCCGTGACCAACTCGGGCGAGAGCCAGCCCGGCGTACCGATCACGGTGCCGGTCACGGTGAGCTGGCCGGCGTCGCGCACCGCGGCCACGCCGAAGTCGATGACGACCGGGCCGTTCGCCGTCCACATGACGTTCGACGGCTTGAGGTCGCGGTGAATCAGGCCCGGGGTATGGATGGAGACCAGCGCGTCGGCGAGGCCGGCGGCGAGTCTGCCCTGGTCGGCCGCGTCCAGCGGGCCGTGCCGGTTGATGTGCTGCTCGAGGGTGGCCGCGGCGAGGAACTCGGTCGCGATCCACGGCGGCTCGGCGGTGATGTCGAAGTCGAGCAGCTTGGCGGTGTGCTGGCCGCGCACCCGGAAGCAGGCCTGCAGCTCCCGTTGGAAGCGCACCCGGAAGTTCGGGTTCTCGGCCAGCTCCGAACGGATGATCTTGATGGCGACCTGACCGAGCGGGCCGTCGGCGAGATAGACGACGCCCATCCCCCCGCCGCCGAGCCGGCCGAGCAGACGGTGCGGCCCGACCTGGACCGGGTCGGACAGGCGCAGGGCGGCAACCGTGACCGGCACCGGATCGGTGGACATCGCGCGATCCCTTCCTGTGCCCGGATGTCGTCCGCGCCGACCACTCAGGCCAGACCCGGCCGGTAGGGCCCCCGACAGCGACAAATCCCCTGGATCGTAGCGATCGGGGGCCGTATGTCGATCCTCGGTCGGCCAGCTGACCTCAGTGGATGGCCCCTGCGCGGCCCCGGCGCCCGCCGGCGGGGCGGTTGACGGCGGGCCGCCCGCGTCCCGCCCGACGCGGATCTGTGGACGGAGGAGACAGACCACGGTGGTTGTCCACAGCGCCGGACCGCGCGCCGAGCACCCCGCACGGCTCGCCGTAGGGTGGCGCCATGACCTCGCTGTCCGGTTCCGTGCGCGATGCTTCCGGTCCCACGGGCGGCCCGGTCGCCGCCTCGGCGGGCACGAGTGACGAGGTCCTCCAGCGGATCTTCGGCTATGACTCGTTCCGGGCCGGCCAGCGCGAGATCATCGAACATGTCGTCGGCGGTGGCGACGCGCTCGTGCTCATGCCGACCGGCGGCGGCAAGTCGCTGTGCTACCAGATTCCCGCGCTGGTCCGACCGGGCACCGGGGTGGTGATCTCGCCGCTGATCGCCCTCATGCAGGACCAGGTCGACGCCCTGCGGGCGCTGGGCGTGCGCGCCGGCTTCCTCAACTCCACCCAGGACGTCGACGCCCGCCGGGCCACCGAGAGCGCGCTGCTAGCCGGCGAACTCGACCTGCTCTACCTCGCGCCGGAGCGGCTGCGGACCGAGTCGACGGCCCGCCTGTTCGACCGGGCGGCGGTCTCGCTGTTCGCCATCGACGAGGCGCACTGCGTCGCCCAGTGGGGGCACGACTTCCGCCCCGACTACCTGCTCCTGTCGATGCTGCACGAGCGCTGGCCCGCGGTGCCGCGCCTCGCGCTGACCGCCACCGCGACCCCGGAGACCCACCGGGAGATCACCAGCCGGCTCGACCTCGCGGACGCCCATCACCACGTGGCGAACTTCGACCGGCCGAACATCCAGTACCGCATCGTGCCGAAGAAGGAACGCAAGGCCCAGCTCCTGGAGCTGCTGCGCACCGAGCACGCGGGCGACGCGGGCATCGTCTACTGCCTGTCCCGCTCCTCCGTCGAGCAGATCGCCGAGTTCCTGGCCGCGCAGGGCATCCCCGCGCTGCCCTACCACGCCGGGCTGGACGCCCGGGTCCGCGCGCGCAACCAGGCCCGGTTCCTCCGGGAGGACGGCGTCGTCATGGTTGCGACGATCGCCTTCGGCATGGGCATCGACAAGCCGGACGTGCGCTTCGTCGCCCATCTGGACCTGCCGAAGTCGGTCGAGGGCTACTACCAGGAGACCGGCCGCGCCGGGCGGGACGGCCTGCGCTCGACCGCGTGGCTGGCCTACGGCCTGCAGGACGTCATCCAGCAGCGGCGGCTCATCGACGACTCCCCCGGCGACGCCGCGCACCGCCGGCGCCTGGGCACCCACCTCGACGCGATGCTCGCCCTGTGCGAGACGGTCGAGTGCCGCCGCGTCGGCCTGCTCGCCTATTTCGGCCAGCGCGGCGCCCAGCCCTGCGGCAACTGCGACACGTGCCTGGCCCCGCCCGAGACCTGGGACGGCACCGTCGCGGCGCAGAAACTGCTCTCCACCGTGCTCCGGCTGGACCGGGAACGCCGCCAGCACTTCGGCGCCGGACAGGTCATCGACATCCTCCTCGGCCGGCGCACCGCCCGGGTGGAGCAGTTCGGCCACGACACCCTCACCGTGTTTGGTGTGGGTGCGGAGCTGAAGGAACTCGAATGGCGCGCGGTGGTGCGCCAGCTCCTCGCCCAGGGCCTGCTGACCGTCCAGGGCGAACACGGCACCCTCGCGCTCACCGACACCAGCGCCGACGTGCTGCGCGGGACACGCAAGGTGGCGCTGCGCCGCGAGCCGGAGCGCCCGGCGCGTTCCGGCGGCGGGGCCGACTCGGGC
>NZ_JALKFU020000005.1 GCF_023242965.2 Frankia sp. AgKG'84/4 | reverse complement strand
GCCCGGCGCCGCCGGCGGCGGTGTCTAGCCGCCGATGAGCCGCGCCTTCACCAGGGCGGCGACTCGCCCGCCTTCGGCCCGGCCGGCGACCTCGGCCTGCACGGACTTCATCACCGGGCCGATCGCCCTCGGCCCGGAGAGGCCGAGCTCCCCGAGTACCCGGTCGATGATCTCGGTCAGTTCGTCGTCGCCGAGCTGGCGGGGCAGGTAGGCGCCCAGCACCTCACCCTCGGCGCGCTCCCGCTCGGCCGACTCTGCCCGCCCCGCCTCGGCGAAGGCCTCCGCCGCTTCCCGGCGCTTCTTCACCTCGCGCGTGAGGACCTTGAGGACCTCCGCGTCGTCGAGGCTGCGCGCGGTGTCGCCGGCGACCTCGGCGTCCTTCACGGCGGCCAGGGCCAGCCGCAGGGTCGAGGTCCGCAGCTGGTCGCGGGACTTCATCGCCGCGGTCAGGTCGGTCCGGAGCCGCTGCTGCAGTGGGCTCCGTTCCGTGGGGGTGCTCATAGTCAGAGGAGCCTATGGGCCGACGGGCAGCCTGGTCACGCCCGGCCACGCCGGGGTGGCGGCTGGGGGCGGGGGTCCGCGAAATGAGAGCGTGGGGCCGGCGGTGCCGCGCTTAGGTGGTGCCACGCACGGGCCGGTGGGCGGTGGGGAGCACGCGGCGTGCCAGGAGGAGGCAGCGGTGAGTGAGGTTCGCGGGATGGCGCGTGGGCTGGGCGGGCTGGGTGTGACTGCTGTCGCGGTCGGCGCGGCGACGCTCGCGTACGGCGCGCTCTACGAGCGCACGGCCTACACGCTGCGCCGGGTCCCCGTCCCCGTGCTGCCCGGCGGGGCGCGGCCGCTGCGCGTGCTGCATCTGTCGGACCTGCACGTCACCGCTGGGCAGCGGGACAAGCTGGCCTGGCTGTCGGATCTCGCCCGGCTGGTGCCTGACCTGGTCGCACTCACCGGGGACGTGGTGTGCGCGAACGAGGCGCGTGGGCCGCTGCTGGCCGCGCTGGAGCCGCTGTTCGCCTTTCCCGGCGTCTTCGTTCCCGGGAACAACGACTACTCCGTGCCGACCCCCCGCAGCCCGCACCGGTACCTGCGCCGGGGCGTCCCCGCGGATCCCCGCGGCGAGCCATTGGACTGGCCGGCTCTCGCGCGGGCGCTGGCGGTGGACGGCGGCTGGACGGACCTGACCAACTCACGGACCGTCGTCACGCTCGCCGGCCTGCGCCTCGACGTGCGCGGGGTGGATGACGCGCGGCTGCGTCGAGACCGACCGGCGCTGGTGGCGGGGCCGCCGCGGGCCGGCACCGACGTCGCGATCGGCCTGTCGCACACGCCGGAGCCGCGGGTGCTCGACGCCTTCGCCGCCGACGGTGTCGGTCTCGTGCTGTCCGGCCACACCCATGGCGGTCAGGTCCGGCTGCCCGGCGTCGGCGCGTTGGTGAGCAACTGCGGCCTGGAGCGGGCCAGGGTGCGCGGGCTGTCCCGCCATGCTGGATCCGGCAGTTCGGCTGGATCCGGCAGTTCGGCTGGATCCGGCAGTTCGGCTGGATCCGGCAGTTCGGCTGGATCCGGGGGTTCGTCCTGGGTGCATGTGTCGCCTGGTCTGGGGACGTCGCCGTACGCCCCGATCCGGTTGGGGTGTCGGCCGGAGGCGACGTTGTTGGGCCTCGTCGCGGACCCGGGCGCCGTCCCGGCCTGAGCTCCACCCGGCCGCCGGGCCGGATCGACCACCCGGTCGCCGCGGCGTCCCGTCCGTCAGGTATGCTTCTCCTCGGTCGGCGGGGTGTGGCGCAGCTTGGTAGCGCGCTTCGTTCGGGACGAAGAGGTCGTGGGTTCGAATCCCGCCACCCCGACCAGCTGTTGCGGGTGTGAGCCCTGGTCATCGAATGTGGATGGCCAGGGCTTGATTTTTGTCCGAACCGGGAGTTTCGTCTCCGTCGGCACGCCCCGCCCCGAAACCGCTGTAACGGGACGGCGCACCTCGGGCACGTTGTGAGGCGAGGTGCTGTGCGGCCGATGTTCCGCCCCGGTACGAACAGTCTTCCGTTGCCATGCCTGACCGGGTCACGCTCGCGCGGCGTTGGCGTGGCTTCGGGCGGTGGTCGAGGTGGGGTCATTTGGTGGCCGACCGGACATGGTGCGGCGCGGGATGCGGAGTGTTCTACCGTGTACCCAGCACCCGCCGGGCCTCATGATCTATCAGGCGCCCGACTACGTTAAGATCGCATGATGGAAAAGGGGAAGCGGGAGACTGTGGCCAAATACCGTCGAGTGGTCGTGAAGCTGAGTGGGCGGGCAATCGCCGGCTCTGCGGAATTCGGGTTCGACTCAAATGCGCTGGAGCATCTGGCCAGGGAAATCATTGCGGTCCGGCAGTCCGGCGTAGAAGTGGCGATTGTCGTCGGCGGCGGTAATCTCTTCCGCGGTAACCAGTCCGACCGGTGGGGAATCGACCGGGTGGAGGCCGACAACATCGGCATGCTCGGTACCGTCATCAACAGCCTGCTGCTGCGCGGGAAGCTGACGGCGCTCGGCGAGGACAACCTGCGGGTGATGACGGCGGTGCCGGTGCCGGCGGTGGCGGAGCCCTATATCCGGCTGCGCGCGGTGCACCTGCTGGAGAAGGGAGCCACCGTGATTCTCGCCTGCGGGAACGGCCAGCCCTTCCTCACTACCGACTACCCCGCCGTCCAACGCGCGCTGGAGCTCGGCGCCGACGCGGTGCTCGCGGCCAAGGATGGCGTCGACGGCGTCTACGACAGCGATCCGAAGATCAATCCGGATGCGCAGCGCTTTTCTCGACTCAGCTACGACGAGGTGATCAGCCGTGGACTGCGGGTGATGGACCAGTCGGCATTCATTCTCGCCCGCGACTTCGGTATCCCCCTGCACATCTTCGACATCGAGCAGCAGGGCGCCATGACGGCGATCTGTCGGGGTGAGCACCGTGGCACCGTCATCTCCGCTGGCAGCGACGAGCCGGCCGAGGCCGCGCTCGCGGAATCGGCCGAGTCGACGGTCTGAGGCGGACTGCCGGGCGTACGCCGGGCGGCGCACGCCCGGGACGCTCAGCCGCAGGAGTAGGTGACGGCCGTCGAGGTGTCCTTCGCCGTGACTCCGTTCGCGGTAGCGGTGGTCACGGTCTTGAACTGGGTCTGGCCGCCGAAGTTGCAGGGGACGGTCGCGCCGTCGCCCACGCCGGTGCCACCCCAGAAGGACCTGCTCACGGGCTGGCCGGCGTTGGTCCACTTGCCGCCGGCGTACTTGCGCAGCTGGTTGGAGATGGTGATGTTGCCGGAGTACCAGTTGTCGCAGGCAACGCTGCCGTTGCCGAAGATCGTCGCGCCGCCGGTCGGCAGCCAGGCGGTGACGCTGCAGCCGGTGCCGGGCAGGGAGGCGGAAGCGGAGGCCGGTGCGGCGGCCGCGGCGCCGAGTAGGGACGCCGCCATGGTGCCGCTCGCGCCGATGGCCGCGAACCGCAGGGTCGAGCGGGTGCGGGGCAAGGTGACCTCCGGAGCTGGGATCGTCGAGTAGGTGGGATGAGGTTGGTGCTGCGACCAGGCAGGGTGCTGCCTGACGGTGGTGGCCGGGGCCGCCGGGCCGGCGCGGGTGGTCAGACCGTGGTCGACCCGATGGAATAGACCCGCCGCGGCGGAGCCCCGAAGAAGGTGCTGACGGTCGCCAGCCTCGGCTCGTCGGTGAAGGTGACGGCGTCCAGGCCGACGAGGACGATCTGTCCGATGCTGTCGCGCAGGCCCCACTCCCAGCGCGCGCAGTGGTGATGCACGTCCACGCCGCTGGTGCGGACCGGCCGGTGGCCCGGGTAGGGCGCCAGGAACTCGACGATGAGCTCGGCGAGCCGCGCGACGCCGACGGCCTCGCCCAGCGGGTTCGCGTAGACGACCTCGGGCGTGCAGCAGGTGGACAGCAGTTTCGCCCGGGGGACGAGCTCGCTTTCCGTCCAGGCTGCGTAGAGCCGGTCGGCGAGGGTCGCCATCCGTCGCGCCGTCGCCGCCTCCGCGCCGTACGGCTCGTGGCGGGCCACGGGCATCATGGTCATCGCGGCCGCCGAGGAGGAATCGGCCGGTGCGGGTTCGGCATCAGGGGGCAGGCCTTTCGTGAACAGGGGTCCCCGCCCGTCGGTCCGCGCGGGGACGGCGTCAGGGAGCGAACCGCCGGCGTGCCTCGGCCCGCTGGAGCTTGCCGGACGGCGTCTTCGGTACCGAGCCGGGGGCCAGCACCACCACGGTGTGCGGGGCGACGCCGAGGGCGGACCGCACCTCATCCGCGACGGCGCGCCGCAGGGCCGCGGGATCGGCCGTCCGGGTCTCGACGGCGACGGCGAGACCCTCGCCGCCCGGATGGCCTGGACGTTCGTAGTGGAACGCGACGATGTTGCCGACACGGGCGCCCTCGGCCCGCGCGGCGGCGCGCTCCACCTCCTCGGGGTAGATGTTGCGGCCCCCCAAAATGATCACGTCCTTGCGGCGACCGCAGACGACGAGCTCGCCGTCGACCGTGTACCCGAGGTCGCCGGTCTCCAGCCAACCGTCCCGCGTGACCGGGCGCACCGCCGAGCCCGGATCGTCCCGGCCCGCGTGACTCTGGGCCGCGTCGTTCTGGGCCGCGTCATTCTGGGCAGTTTGGTGCTGGGCAGTTTGGTGCTGGTAGGAGGCCGCCACGGAGGTGCCCCGCACCTGCACCTCGCCGACCGCCCGCGCGGGCAGCGCCGCGCCCGAGTCCGGCTCGACGATGCGTAGGGCCAGGCCCGGGATCGGCTCCCCGAGCCGCGCGAGGCGCCGGGACCGCACACCGTGGCCGGCGGGCCGCGCGGTGCCGGCGGCCAGTGCGTCGGCGTCGACGGTGTCGTAGCGCGGTCCCCGGCCGACGGCGGAGAACGTGACCGCGACGGTGGCCTCGGCGAGTCCGTAGGCGGGCATGAAGGCGCCCGGGCGGAAGCCGTGCGCGCCGGCGGCGGCCAGAAAGTCGTCGACGACCTCGGGATCGATCGGTTCTCCGCCGCACAGCGCGTAGGTCAGGCAGGACAGGTCGAGCCGCGGCCCGGTGCGCAGCAGCCGGGCCGCGACGGCGTAGGCGGAACCGGGACCGACCGTGTTGGTGGCACGGTGGTGGGCGATCTGCTGCATCCAGCTCGCCGGCCTGGCGAGGTAGTCGGCCGGGGAGGACAACAGCGCGTCGCACCGGCCGCAGGCCATCGGCAGGATGAAGCCGCCGATGAGCCCCATGTCGTGGGACAGCGGCAGCCAGGACAGCATCCGGCCGTGCACGGCCTCGTGGCTGGTCGCGACCCGGATGCCCTCGACGTTCGCGGCGAGGTTGCCGTGGCTGATCCGGACGGTTCGGGGGCTGGCGGTGGTTCCGCTGGTCAGCTGGAGGATCGCGGGATCGTCCGCGGTCAGGGCGGGCGGGCGCCACGCGCTGGTCGGGCGCTCGCCGACGACGTCGGCCAGGGCCAGCACCCGGCCGGCCCCGCCGGTCAGCGCGGGCATCGCGTCCTCCCAGGGGGCGCCGACGAGCACGAGCGGGTCGCCGAGCGAGTCGAACCGGCTGCGGGTGTCGGCGAGGTAGCGGGCGAGGCCGACCGTCCTCGCCGGGGTCGGCGCCAGGGTGAGGCTGCCGCCAGCGAGCCAGGCCGCCATCGCGGCGGTGAGGGTCGCCCGGGAGGTCGCCGCCAGGATCACGACCGGCCGGCCCGGTCCGACTCCCCGCGCCTGTAGCCCGGCGGCGGTCCGGCGGGCATCGTCGTACAGCTCGGCCCAGCCGACGCGCTCGCCACCGTCCGGCGCGAGCAGTGTCACCGCGTTCGGCCCGGTGCTCGCGCGTCTCATGCGATCCAGCAGATAGACCATGGTCGACGGCTTTCCTCCGGCGGGGGCGCGGGCGCCATTTCTGTGATGGTGATCAGGCCGTGCTGCTCTCACCGTCGCGGTAGACAGCGAGGACGAGTCGGTCCCAGTAACGGCCGCGATAGAAGTCGTGGCGGCGCAGGCGCCCTTCGAGTTCCAGCGAGCCGCCCGCGGAGTTCGCCCGGTCAGCCGCAGCGAACTGCGGATAATTGAACTCCGGGACCTCAAAGTACAGTTTTCGAAACGGCCAGATGTCGAAGACGTACCGCACGAACAGGTCGAGCGCCTCGACCGCCAGGCCGGAGCCGGTGTAGTCCGCCGAGACCGCCGCGCCGATATAGGCGTGTCCGAGCGCGAACTCCGGATTGTAACAGATCGCGTGCCCAACCGGCCGGGCCGCCTCGACCGACTCGATCAGGAACTGGGTCAGCACCCCCTGCCAGAGTTCCTGCTCGAACTGGTGGTAGGCCGGCACCGAGCCCCGGTACCGCCAGCGGAAGCCAATGTCCGGCGTGACGGCCAGCTCGTACAGGAAGGGCGTCGAGGACGGCAGCACCGGCATCAGCCGCAGGTACCGCCCGGCGAAGCGGGGCGGCGGCACGGCCTCGTCCGGCGGATCCCCGGCGCCAGCCGGGATCGCGCTGGCCGTCAGCGCTGCGGTGCCCGGCGGGCGGGCGGGCGCGCCCGCCGGCACCCGACCGGCCCGGTAACGGCCGTACAGTTCACCGACGGTCGTGACCTCCAGCCAGTTCTGCTCGGTAAGGTCGGCGCCGAGATCCGTCACGAAGAGACAGAGGTCAAGAAGGCGGAAGGAATCGAGACCGAGGTCCTCGTGAAGCCGGCTGCCGGCGGCCACCGATGCGTCTGGAAGGCCAAGTCTGCGGGCGACAAGCTGCTCGAATTCGTCTGGTTGGAGCATATTACCTGTTCTGCGTAGCGCGAACGGCTCGGTGTTTTCCCGGTAGGGAAAATGTCCTTAACGACTTCGGGCAGGTAGGGACATTGGTGACCGTAGCAAGCGAGCCGAAGGACCGCAAAACAGATAACCCGTTCTGGCTAACGCCAGGTGGTCAGGTCCCGGGCCGGTTGCACCGGCCCGGACCCCATAGATCGCCGCCGGGCTCAGTAGGAGCGGGCTACCAGGCCGATCAGCTCGGCCGGGTCGTCGCCGGGGCCGGGGACGGCACCGTCGGGCGTCTGCAGGCAGCGCACGGTCAGCGCGTCCTCGGCGAGGCGCGACTCACCGTCCTCCCCGACGAGGCGCCACGGGATCCGGGCGAAGCCGTCCTGCGCGGCGGCGGCGGCGTCCGCCAGCGTGGAGACGTCCGCGGTGCGGCTCTCTCGCAGCGCGAGGGCCTGCGCGTACAGTCCGGCCTGCACCTCGTCGAGCAGCGCGGGGACGCGCCCGGCCGCCTCGGCCAGCGGGACCGGTGCCTTCACCGAGGTGTCCCGGCGGACCAGGGTGACCGTGCCGGCGGCGAGGTCACGGGGCCCGATCTCGACCCGGACCGGAATGCCCTTGATCTCGGCGTCGGTGACCCGCCGGCCGAAGGAGAGCCCCGGCCGGGCGTCCAGCTGGGTCCGCACGCCGGCGGCGGTGAGCGTCGCGGCGATCTCCCGCGCGGCGGTGACCACAGCCTCGTCGTCGCGCACCGGCAGCACCACGACCTGCGTCGGCGCGAGCCGCGGCGGGACCCGCAGGCCGTTGTCGTCGCCGTGGGCCATGATCAGCCCGCCGACCATGCGGGTCGAGCAGCCCCAGGAGGTCGTCCACGCGAGGTGCTTGGCGCCGTCGGCGCCGAGATAGTCGATCTCGAAGGCGCGGGCGAAGTTCTGCCCCAGCTCGTGGCTGGTGGCGAGCTGCAGGGCCTTGCCGTCGCCCATCATGCCTTCGCAGGTCATGGTGTTCGTGGCGCCCGCGAAACGTTCCCGGCGGGTCTTCGCGCCGATGAACACGGGAATCGCCAGCACGTCGGTCAGGAAGTCGCGGTAGACGTCGTGCGCGATGCGGCGGGCGTAGGCGGCGGCGTCCGCCTCGTCGGCGTGCGCGGTGTGCCCCTCCTGCCAGAGGAACTCGCTGCTGCGCAGGAACAGCCGGGGCCGCAGCTCCCAGCGGACCACGTTGGCCCACTGGTTGAGCAGCAGCGGCAGGTCACGGTAGCTCTGGGTCCACTTGGCCAGGTACTCGCCGATGACGGTCTCGCTGGTTGGCCGGACGACGACCGGCTCCTCCAGCTCCTTGCCGCCGCCGATGGTGACGACGGCGAGCTCGGGGCTGAAGCCCTCGACGTGCTCGGCCTCGCGGCGCAGGTAGCTCTCCGGGATGAACAGCGGGAAGTACGCGTTGACCGCGCCCGCCGCCTTGATCCTGGCGTCGACATCCGCCTGCATGCGTTCCCAGAGCGCGTAGCCGTACGGTCGGATGACCATGGTCCCGCGGACCGGGCCGTTGTCGGCGAGCTCTGCCTTGGCAAGCACGTCCTGATACCAGCGCGGGAAGTCGGTCGCACGAGCGGTGAGTACAGCCACCCGACCACGATATTGCCTGGGACCGGTCGGATCCGCGTCGGGCCGCCCGCCCGGGGGGCGCGTCGGGTGGACGGCCCGGGCCCGGCCGGCTCCGGTCAGCGGCCGCCGCCGCTCTGCCGGGGCAGCGGATCGCCGCGGGGCACGAGTTCGGCGTCGCGCGGGACCTCCCGGAACACGAGTGCGACATCGACGTCGCCATGGTGGCTGACCAGGCTGGCGGTGGGCGGGACGAGGATCATGGCGGTCGTCAGGTCGGCCGCGGTGGCGCCCGGCGCCAGGATCAGCTCGTGCCGGACGCGCTGGCCGTCATGGACGGTGACCACCTCGGCCAGGGACGGGGGGCGCCCGCCGGTGACCGGACGGGGTTCCGGCAGGAGATCGCCGCTGTCGACGGTACTCATCATCTCGCCGTCCTCCTGTACGTGGGTGCGAGGTTCGGGGGCGGGCGCCCGCCGCCTCGTCGGCGGCGGCCGGCATCTCCGGCACAGCCGCGGGACCACCTGGCGGCGGCGACTGCCCACGTTGTGCGAGATCCAGCTCGGCAGATCCGCTGCGACGGACTACCAGACGTTGCCCAGATACTCTCAGCTACTTCGATGTTGCTGTCTAGCAAATCACGGTGAGCGGCTAATGGCCAGTGGAGATCTCCGGGCAGAGCGGACGTCGGGTAACTCGGCCGGAACGTCCTGATCATCTGCGTAGCGTCGCGCGCGGCTTCGGCGTCTTCGGCGCGGTTCGTCCCGCTGCGTCGCGGGGCACAGCGGGATGGGCGCGACATGGGGAGCGCCGATGAACATTCGGAATCAGCGGGACATCATCGCCGACCGTCGAGTGGTGTTTCGGTGACCGCTAAGCGGTGGAATCCGGACACGATCCCGCCATCGCTTCGAATCGGTCCAGCATGCCGTGAGCCAATGATCGCCTTCTGTGGCTTCGCGGTCACTTGTCTGCTTCTTGTCCGAGCATTGCCCTGCGTGCGGCCCGGGCCCGGCTGCCCGTGCTGGTCGTCGGGTCGTGAGGCCGGGGCGATGGCCGGTGTCCTGAACTGGTGGGTGGCAAGCGTGGGGTGTTGTGTGTCACGGTGTCGATCGCTCTAAGTCATCCAAGTGTCACCCTGCGATCCACAACCTAGGTGCCAGCGCCGGTCAACCAGCCGTAAATCGTCCGACATGGATGTGTTCTGGTTGGTGACGGGTTGGCGTATGCGGTTGTTCATCCTTCGTTCACTCCAGATCGCTTCGATTCTCGCCGGCACCCCGTCCGGGGGGCGGACAACATTCAGGCGCCGAGGTCGGCGTTGGGACGAAGGGCTGCTAGTGAAGCTAGGCAAGCGTCAGGCCGCGGTCGGGGCAGCCGTGGTGGCGCTGCTCACCGTGGCAGCGTGTGGAACGGACGACAACAACGACACCGGTAGCACCTCGGCTTCGGCCAGCGCGAGCACGATCTCGTGCGCGAAGGGGTCCATCACCGGCTCGGGTTCGTCGGCGCAGAAGAACGCCGTCGACGAGTGGGTGAAGGCGTACCAGGCCGCCTGCTCCGGTTCGACGATCAACTACCAGTCGACGGGCTCGTCGACCGGTCGTCAGCAGTTCATCAGCAAGCAGGTCTCGTTCGCCGGTTCCGACTCGGCGCTGAAGGACAAGCAGAAGACCGACGCCGACGCGCGCTGCGCGCCCGGCGTCGCGGTCGACCTGCCGATGGCGGCCGGTCCGGTCACGCTCATGTACAACATCTCGGGCGTCAAGGACCTGCAGCTCTCCGCCACGACCCTGGCGAAGATCTTCTCAGGCAAGATCACCAAGTGGGACGACGCCGCGATCAAGGCAGAGAACAGCGGCGCCTCGCTGCCGTCCGCGACGATCGCCACGGTGCACCGCTCCGACGGCTCCGGCACGACGGACAACTTCACCAAGTTCCTCATCGGCACCGCGGCCGCTGACTGGACCTACAAGGGCGGCTCCGACTGGACCGCCCCGGGTGGCCAGGGCGCCAAGGGCAGCGACGGCGTGACCTCCGCGGTCAAGGGCACCGAGAACTCCATCGGCTACGCCGAACTCTCCTACGCGGAGAACGCCGGGCTCTCGACCGTCAAGGTCAAGAACGCGGCCGGCGAGTACATCGCGCCGAGCACCGACGCTGCCTCCCTCGGGCTGAGCACCGCCAAGATCGCCTCGGGTGCGGACCTCAAGCTCACCTTCGACTACACCACGGCGACCAAGGGTGCCTACCCGGTCTACCTGGTCACCTACGAGATCGCCTGCACCGCCGGCCTGCCGGCGGACCAGGCCGCGCTGGTCAAGTCGTTCCTGACCTACACCGCCTCGGCCGATGCCCAGAACAAGATCGCCGACCTTGGCTACGCGCCGCTGCCGGACTCGGTCGCCACGGCGGTCCGGGCCCAGATCGCCAAGCTCAGCTAGTCACCGGCACCTTCGGTACCCGCGGTGGGGAGTGCACTCCCCACCGCGGGTTCGTCGATGTAACGCGGCCTCGGCGCCGCGGCTCGCAACGCGCTGCACCCGGGACCGTGATCAGCCGTCCCGCTCGGGTAGCAAGGAGAGGACGATGACGACGGAGCCGGACAGCTCGGCAGAGAAGGCCGAGCCGCGGGGGGCCGCTTCGGCGACGGACCCGCCCGTGGGCGAAGTGCCCACGACCGAGTCGGCGGGGGACACGCCGCTGACCGACGAGACGGCAAAGGCCGCGCCGGTCACGCCGACCGACGAGACAACGGCCACGCCGACCGACGGCACGGCCTCGACCGGGACGCCCATGTCGGCCGACCTGGCTACGCCCGCCACGATCATGGCGCCGACGGCGGCGCCGCCTCCGATCGCGTCAGCGGGCAGGTCCGCGGTCGGCACGGCGGACCTGGTCTTCAAGAACATCACCCGGACGGCGGGCATCGGGCTGCTGGTTCTGATCGCCGCGATCGCGATCTTCCTGGTGCTGCGTGCCACCCACGCACTGAGTGCCAACACGGGGCACTTCCTCACGACCGAGGAGTGGTTCCCCAACGAGACCCCGCCGAAGTTCGGTGTGGCCGCCACCCTGTTCGGCACCGTCGTCACCGCCGCCATCGCAATGATCATCGCGGTGCCGATCGCCGTGGGGATCGCGCTGTTCATCACCGTGTACGCGCCCCGGCAGCTCGCCTCGATCCTCGGCTACGTCGTCGACCTGCTGGCCGCCGTGCCCAGCGTTGTCTACGGTCTGTGGGGTCTGATCGTGCTCGCGCCGCACATGAAGGGCGTCCAGCTCTGGCTGAACGACTACCTCGGCTGGATCCCGCTTTTCGGCGGGGACTCGGTAGGACGGTCCTTCCTCGTCGCTGGCGTGGTGCTCGCGATCATGATCCTGCCGATCGTCGCAGCCCTGTCACGTGAGGTGTTCCTGCAGGTTCCGATCGCGCACCGGGAGGCCGCGCTCGCGCTCGGCGCGACCCGCTGGGAGATGATCCGCACCGCGGTGCTGCCCTACGGCAAGCCCGGCGTGATCAGCGCGTCGATGCTCGGCCTCGGCCGCGCGATGGGTGAGACGATCGCTGTCGCCCTCGTCCTGCCCGCGTCGTTCAAGATCTCCGTGCACTGGCTCGAGCCCGCCGGCAACACCATCGCCGCGAACGTGGCGAACGGCTGGGGCGAGGCGAACGACATCGGCCAGGGGGCGCTCATCGCCTCCGGTCTCGTGCTGTTCATCGTCACCATGATCGTCAACATCATCGCGCGGGCCATCATCGCGCGCCGCCGTGACTTCTCGGGGAGCTCCGCATGAGCACCGCGACCGCGCCAGACCCGGTCGTCGCCGACGACGACCGGCTGAACCTGCGGGGCGCGACCCTGCCGCGCTGGGCGCCGTTCGCCGTCGCCGCCGGCGCAGTCGTGGTCTCCCTGCTGATCTACCTGCTGACCTCGGTCGACAGCGAGATCCAGATCCTGCTGATGGCCGTGGTGTTGTTCCTGGTCGCGATCACCGTTGTCTCCACCGTCGTCGAGGGCTCCCGCCGGGCGCGGGACCGCTTCGCCACGACGCTGGTCTACACGGCGTTCCTGCTCGCGCTCATCCCGCTGGTCGCCGTGCTGGCCAGCGTGATCAGCAAGGGTGCCAGCCGGCTGGACCTCGGCTTCCTCACCCACTCGATGAACGGCATCGGCGCCCGCGACGCCGGCGGCGGCATCTACCACGCGATCATCGGGACGGTCGAGCAGGTCCTGATCGCGAGCCTGATCGCCGTGCCGTTCGGCCTGCTGGTGGCGATCTACCTGGTGGAGTACGGCCGCGGCCGGGTCAGCCGGGTGATCAGCTTCTTCGTCGATGTCCTCACCGGCCTGCCGTCGATCGTCGCCGGCCTGTTCATCCTCGCGTTCTGGGTGCTGGCCCTGCACCAGGGCTTCTCCGGCTTCGCCGGCTCGCTGGCGCTGGTCGTGCTGATGATTCCGACCGTGGTCCGCTCCGCGGAGGAGATGCTCAAGCTCGTCCCGAACGAGCTGCGCGAGGCCGGTTACGCGCTGGGCATCGCCAAGTGGAAGACAATCCTGCGGGTCGTCGTGCCGACCGCCATCCCGGGCATCGTGACCGGTGTCATGCTGGCGATCGCCCGGGTGTCCGGCGAGACGGCCCCGGTGCTGCTTACCGTCTTCGGAACGAACCTCATCAACGCGAACCCGTTCTCCGGTGAGCAGAGCTCCCTGCCCCTGTACATCTACTCGCAGGCCGGCGCGCCCCAGCAGGTCGCGGTGGACCGAGCCTGGGCCGCCGCGCTGGTTCTCATCATCATCATCATGGTCCTCAACCTCGTCGCGCGGCTGTTCGCGAGCCGTAACCGGCTGAAGTGACCCGCGTCACCACACAAGCTCCGCACGAGTATCGAACCGCGTCCCAGACAGATCGTGAGTCGAGGTTGTCATGGCCACCCGTATCGACGTAACCGGGCTGACGGCGTACTACGGCAAGTTCAAGGCCGTGTCCGACGTGAACCTGACCATCGAACCGAAGAACGTCACCGCCTTCATCGGGCCGTCCGGGTGCGGAAAGTCCACCGTGCTGCGCACACTGAACCGCATGCATGAGGTGCTGCCCGGCGCGCGGGTCGAAGGCAGTGTGCTGCTCGACGGCGAGGACCTGTACGGGCCCGGAATGGACCCGGTGAACGTCCGGCGCACCGTCGGCATGGTGTTCCAGCGGCCGAACCCGTTCCCGACGATGTCCATCTACGAGAACGTGATCGCCGGGCTCAAGCTCAACGGGGTGCGCAAGAAGGCACTGCTCGACGAGCGGGTCGAGGAGTCCCTGCGCGGGGCGAACCTCTGGGACGAGGTCAAGGACCGGCTGAACCGCCCCGGCGCCGGACTGTCCGGCGGCCAGCAGCAGCGGCTGTGCATCGCCCGGGCGATCGCGGTCGAGCCGCAGGTGCTGCTCATGGACGAGCCCTGCTCGGCGCTCGACCCGATCTCGACCCTGGCGATCGAGGACCTCATCACGAAGCTCAAGTCGAGCTTCACGATCGTCATCGTTACGCACAACATGCAGCAGGCGTCCCGGGTCAGCGACGCCACCGCCTTCTTCTCGCTGGAGAAGACCGGTGACCCCGGCCGTCTCGTCGAGTTCGACAAGACCTCGAAGATCTTCACCAGCCCGTCCCAGAAGCGAACCGAGGACTATGTCTCCGGACGGTTCGGCTGACCGCGTCCGGAGCGCGTGAACAGGACGGGCGCATGGCCCCGGCACAGCAGTGGCAAGGCCTGCCGGGGGGCGGGGAGGAAGACCGGCCGGCGCGGCCAGGTCCGGTCGCGGTGCTCGCCGCGGCCGGGGCCAGGCCGCCGGTCGGTGGCCCCGCGCTGCTGATCGCCGATGCTGACGTCGAGGATGGCATGCTCGAAGCCATCAGCGGCGGCGGCGTCGAGATCAGCGTGGTCTCGGACGGGGCGATGGCCCTGTTGGAGATCGGCCGGCAGCGGCCGGCCGCGGTGCTCATCGGTGCGCGGCTGCCGGTCGTCGACGGCGTGACGGTGGTCCGCACCGTCCGCAGCGTCCCCGGCCACGACGACATGCCGATCCTGCTCGCGGTCGGCCCGGACGACCGGTCCGCTGCCGCGGCGGGGCTCGACGCCGGGGCGAGTGCCTGCGTCGGCAAGCCGTACCGGGTCGCCGAGGTCCTCGCGATGGTGGGCGGCCTGGGCACTGGCCGGCTCGGGTCGGGCGTGGCCGGCCTCGCCAGGGCGGAGATCCTGCGCGGCGGGCCGGTGCTGCTGGACCGGGCCGCGCACGAGGTCCGCCTCGACGGCGCCCTGGTGCCGGTCCCGCCGCGGGAGTTCCGCCTGCTCGCGCTGCTACTCGAGCAGGCTGGCCGGGTGGTGCCGCGGGAGACCCTGCTGCGCGAGGTCTGGGGCTCGGTGGACACCGAGACGAACACCCTCGCCGTGCACGTCCGCCGGCTGCGCCGCCGCCTGGGCGAGGCCGCCGGCGGCCCGACGGTCATCGAGAGCATCCGCGGCGTCGGCTACCGCTTCCGCGCGAGGCCCGAGACGGGCTTGGGCCGCAACCTTGGTCCGGACCGTCTTTGATCAGGCGGACACGAACGAGGTGGCCAGACCTGAAAGCCTGACCGCGCAGCACCGCGGCGACTGGCCGGCGCGCGCGGATCTCGGGCGAGACTTGCCTGGCCGCCTCGCCGATCACCGGCCTTCGCGGTCCGCGATCCCAGTGGTATACCCGCGTCTATCAGCTCCTCGACGGCGAGGCTGAGATATTCGGAGTAATCAAGGGGGTTCGTGCAGTCAAGTGCACCATTCGGACCTGCTGAAACCAGCCCGGTTTCGCGGACCGTCGGCCCTACGAGGCCGTTCCATCTTGCCCGCAGCCGCGCCGGGGTAACGACGCCGCGCTCGTGGGACCATGCCGCGGCCAAGCTGTCCAATGAGTCAAGATCGTCGTTGAGGTGCTGGTTCGCGAGGTACTCCAGCGCCTCGATGCCGCCGTCCGGAGCCGGGCGATGTCCGGTTCGGAGCCGGCCGAGATCCGTCGCTGTGGCTGGTGCGAGGGCGAAGGCCTGAAAATCTCGCGGGAATCATTCTTTCCGCGCCATCTGATCATAGTGCGGTTCGCTGCGGGAAAATCCGCGTGTCGCCTCGTGTCGACGGCCGGAAAGGCGGGCGTCAGTGGCATGAAAGAACGCGGGGCTAGCGTCGTTGTTGTCCAGCGCGCCAGGTCGTGGACGCGGCATCGCACCGTGAGGCCGTGCGCGACCACGACGTCCTTTCCGTAGGAAGGGGAATCGGCCATGACGGTAATTACTCTGCGGACCGGTGGAAACCGGGCTTCCGCCCGACTGTCGGCGGGCGAAGGCACCGGCACGACATCCGGGATCGTCCCTTGACGGCCCGCGCCGCGGTGCTGTCCGGGCTGGGCGGTTGGGTGCCACCCCGGCTGGTGACCAACGACCAGCTCGCCGAGAAACTGGACACGACCGATGAATGGATCAGGGTACGGACCGGGATCCGGCAGCGGTTCGTCGTCGACGCGGGCATGGCGACGTCCGACATGGCGGTCGAGGC
This sequence comes from Frankia sp. AgKG'84/4, assembly GCF_023242965.2. GTDB lineage: Bacteria > Actinomycetota > Actinomycetes > Frankiales > Frankiaceae > Frankia. Next base: position 22,444 of record NZ_JALKFU020000005.1, on the reverse strand, counting down.
GGGCCGGCGCGCGCTGAGGTCGGCCGGCGAGTCCCGGGTGGACCTGGTGGTGTTGGCGACCAGCACGCCGGATCACCCCTGTCCGGCGACGGCTCCCGAAGTGGCTAGCAGACTCGGTCTCGGGGAGGTGCCGGCCTTCGACATCGCGGCGGTGTGCAGCGGCTTCGTCTACGCGCTGGCCATCTCCGTGGCGATGATCGAGTGCGGGTCCGCTGACACCGCGCTGGTTATCGGGGCCGACTCGTTCTCCACCATCCTCAACCCGCGGGACCGCACCACCAGGGCGATCTTCGGTGACGGCGCCGGCGCCGTCGTCCTGCGGGCCGGCGAGGCTGAGGAGCGGGGCGCGTTCCTCGGATTCGACCTCGGAAGCGACGGTTCCCAGGCCGACCTGATCACCGTGCCGGCTGGTGGCTCCGAGCAACGCTCGATGGGGCTGGTCGCGCCAGAGGACGACTACTACTTCGCCATGCAGGGTCGCCCCGTCTTCCGCAACGCCGTGGTCCGGATGAGCGAGTCCGCACGGAAGGTGGCCGAGCGGGTCGGCTGGTCGGTCGGCGAGATCGACCGTGTGATCGCGCACCAGGCGAACGTCCGCATCCTGCACGCCGTCGCCCTCGAGCTCGGGATTCCTGTGGAACGGCTGGTGGTGAACCTCGACCGGGTCGCGAACACGGTTGCGGCGTCCATCCCGCTTGCCCTGGTCGACGGCGTCGTCTCCGGTCACCTGCAACCGGACGACCACGTCATGCTCTGCGGTTTCGGTGGCGGCCTCACCTGGGGAGCCGCAGGGCTGACGTTCCCGTCCCTGTCCGTCGAGCCGCTGCCTGGGCTCCCGCTCCCGACGCGTCCGCCCCTTCCCGCCGCGCTGCCCGTGCACGCCGCAGCCCGCTGATCGGAGAACATCATGAACACGCTGGAAGGAACACTCGCCGACCTGCTCGTGTCCCGACTCGGTGTCGTCGCTGAGGACGTCACGCCTGACAGCACCTACGAGCAGCTGATGCTCGACTCGCTCGGTCTGATCGAGTTCCTCCTGATCATCAGGAAGGAGATCGGGGTGTCGCTCGACGACGACGCCCTGCAGATCCGCACCACCCTGGCCGAGACCGCCAGGCTGGTCGAGGCGAAGGGCAGCCGGGTGTGACCGGCTCCTCGCCGGCCCGGTTCGACGCCGCGATCACCGGTCTGGGCCTGGTCAGCGCCGCCGGCATCGGGACGGACGCCACCTGGGAGCGGGTGTGTTCGGGGGTGTCCGCGGCGGCGCGGGACCCGGCCCTGGCCGGTCTCCCGGTCGACTTCTCCTGCCGGGTGCCGGACTTCGACGGGTCGAAGCTGCTGGGCCGCGCCATGGCCTGGCGGCTCGACCGGTTCGTCCAGCTTGCGATCGTGGCCGCTCGCCAGGCGATCGCCGACGCCCGGCTGGACCCGGGGACGTGGGACGGCGCGCGCGTCGGGGTGGTGATCGGCAACTCGCTCGGCGGCACCGAGACCTGGGAACGGCAGCACCGCTTCTTCGTCGAAGGCGTGCCGGAGGACGTCTCGCCGCTGATGATCCCGATGGGGATGGCGAACATGGTCGCGGGCTGCGTGGCGATCGACTGCCGGGCGCTCGGCCCCAGCCTGGTCACGGCGACGGCCTGTGCGTCCGGGTCCACCGCGGTGGGTCTCGCCCGGGACCTGCTGCGGTCCGACACCTGCGACGTCGTGATAGCCGGCGGTGCCGAGTCGGCCCTGTCCGCGGGTGCGATCACCGGCCTGCAGCGGATGGGCGCGCTGTCGGCCCGGCGTGAGGACCCAGCTGCCGCGTCGCGCCCGTTCGACGTGGCCCGGGACGGGTTCGTCGCCGGTGAGGGTGCGGGGATCCTCGTCCTCGAGCGGCCCGCCGACGCCCGCGCCCGCGGTGCCGACGTCCACGCCCTGGTCAGCGGATTCGGAGCCTCGTCGGACGCGTACCACGCGACCGCGCCGGATCCGGCCGGGGCGGGCATCGAGCGGGCGGTGCGGGCGGCTCTGCGCGACGCAGGGGTCGTCGGCGACGACGTTGACCATGTCAACGCACACGGCACGTCGACGCCGCTCAACGACGTCACCGAGGCCAAGGCGCTGCGCCGGACCCTCGGCGAGCGTCCCCTGGTGACCTCGACCAAGGGCGTGACCGGCCACGCCCTGGCCGCGGCTGGCTCCATCGAGGCCGGTCTCACCGCGCTGGCGTTGCGCCACGGAGTCGTCCCGCCGACGGCGAACCTCACCGACCTGGATCCCGCGGTCGACCTGACCGTCGTCGTTGGCAAGGCGACGAGCGCGCCCCTCGAGGTGGCGCTGAGCACCTCGCTGGGATTCGGCGGTCACAACGCGGCGCTGGTGCTCGTCGCCGCCTGAGCCCGAAAAGGAGTACGTGGGATGCAGGTGCGAAAACTTGGCGCAACCGGGGTCGAGGTCGGCGGGATCGGCTTGGGCTGCATGGGGATGAGCTGGCTCTACAAGGAGTCCGAACTCGACGACGACCGTTCGGTCGAGGTGATCCGGGAAGCCGTCGATCTCGGCGTGACCCTGCTCGACACCGCTGACATCTACGGCGCCGGCCACAACGAGGAACTGCTCGGCCGGGCCGCCGTCGGCTGGCGCGAGGACGTGGTCGTCGCCACGAAATTCGGCATCGTGATCGAGGACCTGGCCGCCCGGAGGTCACATCTCGACGGTTCGCCCGCCTATCTGCGCACGGCGGTCGAGGCGAGCCTGCGCCGGCTTGGCACGGAGGTCATCGACCTCTACTACTTGCACCGCGTCGACCCGGCCGTTCCGCTCGCGGACACCTGGGGGGCGATGGCCGAGCTGGTGACCGAGGGCAGGGTGCGTTTCCTCGGCCTGTCCGAGGTCAACGTGGCGCAGGCCGTCGAGGCGCACGCGATCCACCCAGTCACCGCGATCCAGTCGGAACTGTCCCTGTGGACGCGGGACCCGCTCGGGCCGGACAAGGCGGACGACGTCGCCCGATGGTGCGCCGACAATGAGGTGAGCTTCGTGCCGTTCGCCCCGCTGGGCCGCGGCTTCCTCACCGGCACCCTGCACGCCGACCGGTTCGAGGACTCTGATTTCCGGGCGACCAACCCGCGGTTCCGCAGTTCCGCGATCGTGACGAACCAGCGCATCGTGGATGTCGTCCGCGAGGTGGCGGAGCGCCGCTGCGCGACGCCGGCGCAGGTGGCCATTGCCTGGACGCTGGCCCAGGGCGACCAGGTCGTCCCCATTCCCGGCACGAAGAACCCCCGCTACCTGCGGGAGAACGTGGCGGCGTCGGACCTGGTCCTGAGCGCCGAAGACCTGGCGGATCTCGACGCGGTGCCGGCGGCCGTCGGCACCAGGTACTGAGTCGCCATGGGCACCGAACCCGCCCGGGTCGCGTTCTTCGACGTCGACGAAACACTTATCACCGTCAAGGGGATGCTCAGCTTTCTGGAGTTCCACCTCGACGCGCCGGACCGGTACCGGCAGATCGCGGACCGGTTGCACCGCCTCGCGGCCGACGGGGCGCCGCGCGAGGAGACCAACCGGCTCTACTACGAGGTCTTCGCCGGCCAGCGGGAGACCGAGGTGGCCGCAAGCGGCCGGCGGTGGTTCCAACGGGAGATGGTGGGGGGCTCGCTCTTCCACGGCGAACTGGTGCGGGTGCTGCGCCGACTCCAGGCCGCCGGGACGATCACCGTCCTGGTGTCGGGATCGTTCTCGGCCTGCCTCGGCCCGATCGCGGAACACCTCGGGGCGGATCACGTGCTCGGCACCGTCCCCGAAGTCCGTGCCGGCCGGTACACCGGCCGGGTGCTGCGCACCGTCATCGGTGAGGGCAAGGCCACCGCGGCCCGGGCGTTGCTCGCCGAGTTCGGCGTCGACGGGCGGCGCTGCGTCGCCTACGGCGATCACTCATCGGACCTGCCGATGCTTCTGGCCGTGGGCCACGCCGGCGTGGTCGGGCAGGACCCGGTGCTCCTCGCCCATGCGGCCGAGCGCGGCTGGGACCGCCTGCCCGGCATTCCGACACGACGCGAAGGGAAGGCGTGATGCATCTCGGACCGGGGTTCGGTCTTCGAGCGGTCCGGGCCTGGTTGCCCGACGTGACCATGTCCGCCCGAGACGCGATCGGCCAAGGCCACATCAGCGAACAGGACCTGGAGAACACTGCCGTCATCCGGGTACCTGTCGCGCGGGACGTCGCGGCGCCGGAGATGGCGGTCCGGGCCGCGCGGGCGGCGCTGTACGCCGCTGGCTGGGACGGCAGCCGCCTCGGTTTCAGTGCGCACGCCTGGATCCATCACCAGGGGCACGACTTCTGGTCGCCCGCGCACTACATCGCCGATCAGCTCGGTGCCAGCCGCAGCGTCCCGCTGGGCATCCAGGTCATGTGCAACGGCGGGGGAGTCGCCCTGGAGGCGGCCTGCGCCCGCCTGCTCGCCGACAGCACGACCGGCGCCGCGCTGGTGACGACCGCCGACTGTTTCCGTGACGAGGGATTCGACCGCTGGAGCGGTGACTACGGCGTCTTCTACGGCGACGGTGCGACGGCGATGCTCCTGCACGAACGGGACGACACGGTGGACGAGCTGACGCTGCTCGGTCTGGCCAGCGGGGCGGTCTCCGCCGCCGAGGGTCTGCATCGTGGTCGCGACCCCTTCACCCCAGCGAGCCGGTGGCTCAGTGAGCGGGTGGACGTGAGGCGGACGAAGAAGGCATTCCTGGAGGACGTCGGCACCGCCGGTTTCTTCCGGGACGTGCACGCGACGCTCCGTCGCATCATCGCGGACTGTCTCGCCGAGAGCGGACTCGCCTCCGACGATCCGCGGCTGCGCCTCATCGCGCTGCCCCGGGTCGGTCTCAAGGTGCGGCAGGAGACCTATCACCCGGCCGTCGAGGACGCCACCACCGCCAAGATCGTGGATCTCGGCGCGGAGACCGGGCATCTGGGCGCGGGCGACATGGTCGCGAACCTCGCCGCGATCGTCGAGCAGGACCTGCTCGCACCGGGCGAGTTCGCCCTGGTGATCGGCGCCGGTGGTGGCTTCAGCTTCTCCTGCGCGGCCGTCGGCCGTCCGGCGGCCTGACCCGCCCGCGCATCACCCTCCGCGGCATCCGTCCCATCGGCTTTATTCGCCCTACTCGGCCCCACTGGCTCTGGGAACAAGGACCTCTGCCATGAATGCAACTTCCGCGAACGACCGCGGCCGCCCGACGATTGTTCTGATAGCGGTCTGCCTTGCCGTTCTGACCCTGCCAGCCTCCCTGACCGGCGCGTCCGTCGCCCTGCCGCGGATCGGTGTCGACCTGCACGCCGGGTACGCTCCGTTGCAATGGGTGGTCAACTCCTACAACCTGGCCTTCGCGTGTTCCATGCTGGCGTGCGGCTCGGCCGCCGACATCATGGGCCGCAAGCGGCTGTTCGTCGCCGGCCTCGCCCTGTTCAGCCTGTCGAGCGCGGTGAGCGTGCTGACGTCCGACATCATCGTGCTGGACGTGGTCCGGGCGCTGGCCGGGGTCGGCGCGGCCGCGGTCATGACGGCTGGATCGGCGATCCTCGCCACCACCTTCGAGGGCGCGGCGCAGGCCAGGGCGTTCGCCATCCTCGGTTCGGCGGCCGGCGCCGGGCTGGCCCTCGGCCCCTCGACCGCCGGGCTGCTGGTGGACACCTTCGGCTGGCGAGGCGTGTTCGCCTCACATCTGGTCGTCATGGTCCTGGTGGCCGCCGCGGTCCCGATGATGCGGGAGTCGCGCGATCCCGCTGCGGTCCGGTTTGACTGGCCGGGCATCGCCGCCTTCACGCTGGGTCTGCTGCTGCTGATGCTCGGCGTCGTGCAGGGGCCGCAGTGGGGCTGGAGCAGCGCCGGCACCGTGCTGCTCCTTGCGGCGGCGACGGTCCTCATGACGCTGTTCGTCGTCGCCGAACTGCGTCAGGCACGGCCGATGTTCGACCTTGGCCTGTTCGGTCAGCCGCGCTTCCTGGCCGCCTCGTTGGTGCCGCTGTCGCTGTCCTTCGGGTTCGTCTGCCTGGTGGTGCTCCTGCCCGCCTACCTGACCGGTGCCCGCGGGATGTCCGTCGGCCGCGCCGGTTACACGATGATGCTGCTCACCCTGCCGGTGCTGGTGGTGCCGCTGGTCGTCAGCAACCTCGTCCGGCGCGGGGTGTCGACCCGGCTGGTGCTCACCCTGAGCATGCTGGTGGCCGCTGGCGGGGCCGCCTGGCTCACGATCATCGACCAGGACATCGCGGTCGTCGCCCTCATCGGACCGCTGTTCCTGATCGGGACGGGCATGGGCATGACGGCCGGCCTGGTCGACGGTCTCGCGATCACCTCGGTGCGGCCCGAACAGGCGGGTACCGCCGCCGGCATGTTCAACACCGTGCGGCTGGCCAGCGAGGCGGTGGCGATCGCGGCGATGGGGGCCCTGGTGCTCGACGTGACCCGGGGGAGGATCTCCGCGGGTCTGCCGGGAACGCCGATCCCACCGGGCGGTGCCGACGCAGCCGCGATCGCGAACAAGGCGGTCAGTGGGAACCCGGCCGGTGCGGCGGACGGCCTCACGGGCACGTCCCGCACCGACTTCCTCGACCTACTCACGCACAGCTACACGCACGGCTTCCACGTCCTGCTCTGGGTGCTGGTCGGCATCGGAGCCGCCACCGCCGTCGTGCTCAACCTGCTGCTGCGGCCGCGGGAGGCCACCACCACCGTCGAGCAAGTGGAGCCCGTGACCGTGGCGGTGGACGCATGACGCCGTCAACGGCGCGGCTGCCGGTGCTGGTCGCCGGTTCCGGACCGGCCGGTCTCACGGCCGCGATCGAGCTGGGCCGGCGCGGGGTGCCGGTGCGCTGCATCGACCGGGCCAGCGGGCCGAGCACCCTGTCCAAAGCCCTCGGCGTTTGGCCACGCACCCGTGAGCTGATCCGTCGGTTCGGGGGCGATGAGGCGCTGGCATCGAGGTCCCTGCCGCAGACGCAGATGCGCTACTACTCCTCGGGAAAGGTCATCGCCAATCTGCGCTACCGGACGGCCACCCGGCCGCTGATCTGCCCGCAGCCGGGCGTCGAGGAGGTGCTGCGGGAAGTGCTGGCCGGCCTCGGCGGCTCGTCGGAATGGCGCACCGAACTGCTCGACTTCGAGCAGGGCGACGACCGGGTGCGGGCGCGGCTGCGGTATCCGGACGGCACGGAGCGGGTCGAGGAGTTCGCCTACCTGGTCGGCGCCGACGGCGCGAGCAGCACGGTCCGGGCCCAGCTCGGCATCGGCTTCGAGGGCGACACCTACGAGCTGCGCTTCGTGGTGGCCGACGTCCTGGCGGACACCACGCTGGATCCGAAGATGACCCACTACTTCTGCTCCGCGCGCGGCATCCTGGTCGCGTGCGGCCTGCCTTCTGGCCGGTGGCGGGTCTTCACCTCCGCGCCACCGTCCTTCACCCAGGAGGGAGCCGACCTCACCGCAGTCCAGCGGTTGGTCGACGAGCGGGGCCCGGGCGGGATCGTCCTGCGCGACCCGGACTGGCTCAGCGTGTTCTCGGTGCACGCCAGGCAGGCCGAGCGGACCAGGGTCGGGCACGTGTTCCTGGTGGGGGACGCGGCGCACATCCACAGTCCGGCCGGCGGGCAGGGCCTGAACACGGGCGTCACCGACGCGCACAACCTGGCCTGGAAGATGGCATTCGTCTGGCACGGCCGGGCGGATCCGGATCTGCTGGACACCTACGCGGCGGAGCGCGGGCAGGTGGCCCGGGCGGTCGTCCGCCAGGCCGACGTGCAGACGCGGATCTGGCTGCTGCGCCGCGGCTACCAGGTGGCGCTGCGGGACACGCTGCTGCGGGCCGCCTCCGCCCTTCGACTGTTCGACATCTCCTATGTTCCCTGGCTGGCCGGGCTGCGCACCCGCTACCAGGTGCCGGCGACGCAGGGCCGCGCGGTCGCCGGCTTTCGGCCGGGCGCACTGATTCCTCTGCCGCTGCGGTCCGAGCTCGACGACCTGCGCTACACCCTGCTGATCTCGCGGCCCGAGCGGCCCGAGCGGCGCGGGTCCGGCGGCGCCCCGTTCGACGCACTGGCGGACCTGTGTCGCGACCGCTTCGCAGATCGGGTGGACGTGCGGGTGCTCAACGGACACGGCCGGGCGCGGGGCACGGTCGCCGCCCTGGTGCGCCCGGACGGGCATGTCGACACGGCCTCCCGCGACGCTGCGCCGGTGCGGACCCGACTGACCGCACTGTTCACCACACCGCCGACGGCAGCCTGACGGCCTCGGCCACCTGAGGGGAATAACTGTGACCATCATTCCGGACACCCACCACGACCTGCTGGAGCGGCCGCTCTTCGCCCATCTGGCGACCATCCGGCCCGGCGGGCAGCCGCAGGTGAATCCCATGTGGTTTTCCTGGGACGGCGAGTTCCTCTATTTCACGAACACGACTGTCCGGCACAAGTACCGGAACGTGACGGCCAATCCGAACGTGGCCGTCTCCATCAACGACCCGGACCAGCCGTACCGGTATCTTGAAATCCGCGGGGTGGTGGAACGCATCGACCCGGACTCAGCCGGGACGTTCTTCATGACGCTGGCCGACCGCTATGCGATGGCGCTGGACGGGCCGCCGCCGGACGCCCAGTACCGGGTCGTCTACGTCGTCCGGCCCACGGGCAGCAGCAGCCAGTAACGTCTCACGGCACGAGGACGTCCGCCAGCGAGCAGATCGCCGCGCCTGCGCGCGCGAGCTCATCGAGCGCCCGGGTGTGCTCCGCCATCGTCACGCTCGCGGTGGCATCGGACACGACAGTAACGTCGAAGCCCGACGCCACCGCCGTGCCGGCGGTGGCGGACACGCCGTGCGCGGTGGACAGCCCCGCGATCACCAGGCTGGTGCGGCCCTGTTCACGCAGCAGCTCGGCCAGGCTGGTGCCCGCGAAGGCGTCCAGGCCGTCCTTGGTGACGAGAAGGTCGCCGGGCTGCGGCGCCAAGGCGGCGACGAGTTGGTTCGGCGCGGCCTGGGGCCCACCATCGCGGCCGTCGGCACGCAAATAGCGCACGATCACCGTCTTCGCCGTCGTTTCGGTCAGGCCGGTACGCAGCCGGGCGCAGGCGTCGACGACCTGCGTGCCCGAGATCGGCGCCCACGGCATGTCGACGATCCAGTGCTGTAGATCCACCAGCACCAGGGCTGTCGCCTCGCCGCGCCAGTTACCGGGCATCGCCGCCGCCTCCACGCGTGACCCATCGGAATTTCAGACACGCGCACGCTAGCAGAGAGGCGCAGATGGAACGGTTTGTGCGGACACGAGACGATCTTATGATATGGACCGAGAGTTTCGGCAGGCCAGCGGATCCCGCGATTCTGCTCGTGATGGGAGGTCCCGCCCAGGGGATCGCCTGGCCCGACGCGCTCTGCCGGAGGCTGGCCGATTCCGGGTACCTGGTGGTTCGTTACGACCATCGGGACGTCGGGTTGTCCACGAAGACCGATTTCAGGGTTTCCTGCTACGACCTGTCCACCCTGGCCGGTGACGCGGCGGACGTGATCACCGGGCTGGGACTGGCCTCCGCGCACGTGGTGGGCCAATCCGCGGGCGGAATCGTGGCCCAGCTGCTCGCGCTGGACGAGCCGAGCCTGGTCCGTTCTCTGGTCCTGCTGTCCTGCTCCCCGGATGCCAACGGCGACGTCCACCTGCCGCCACGCACCGGCCTGCCCGGTCCGGGGCAGCCGCTGCTCGACCACGTCGCCGGGATGACCGACGACCCGCCGACGACCCGGGCGGCGCGCGTCGCGGCGGCGGTGCGCGGCTGGCGCGTGTTCGTCGGGACCGGCGCTCCGTTCAGCGAGACCTACTGGCGGGACCTGGTGGAGCGCTCGATGCGACGCGAGGCGGGCTCGGACCTCGGCGGCAACCATCTGCGGGCACTGGACCGCACGCCGCCGCTGACCGCGAGGATTGGCGCGATCCAGGTGCCGACCCTGGTGGTGCACGGCCGGCGCGACGACGTGTTCCCCCTCGCGCACGGAGAGGCGCTGGCCGGCGCGATCGCAGCCGCGCGGCTGATGGTCCTCGACGACCTGGGCCACATCTTCCCCCCGCAGTGGTGCCCGTTGGTACACGGGCTCGTGACGCGTCATCTCCGCGAGGCCGAGGCCGCCGCGCGTCCCGCCGGTCGGGTGCGCTCACCCGGCGTCAATTGGACGTCCGACCAGTGGGGGACGACGGGCGCGGAGGTCCCGCCCGCGGCCCTCTGATCACGCCGGCCCTCGACCCCCCGGAGCTCTGCGTGCACCCCATTCTGTCCGTACGCTCCGCGCTCGGACTTCTCGCCGTGGCGGTACTTCTTCTTGCCGGGTGCGGTCCCGGCACCTCCGCGGTTCCCGCGAGCGGCGGTCGACCCGTGCGCGGGGGAACCCTGAACTACGCCGTCGACGCGGAGCCGACCTGCTTCGACATCCACGCCAGTCAGCAGGACGTCACCGCGGCCATGCTGCGCAACGTCTTCGATTCGCTCGTCGCTCAGGATGACGCCGGTCGTTTCCACCCCTGGCTGGCGACGTCCTGGGACATCACTGACGGCCTGCGTACCTACACCTTTCATCTGCGCCACGGCGTGACCTTCACCGACGGCAGCGCCTTCGACGCGGCGGCGGTGCGGGCCAACTTCGCGCACATCGTCGCGAAACAGACCAGGTCGCAGTACGCCGCGAGCCTGCTCGGCCCGTACGCCGGCACCGACGTCGTCGACCCGCACACCGTGCGGGTACGTTTCAGCCGGCCGTTCGCCCCGTTCCTCCAGGCTGCCAGCACCACCTATCTCGGCTTCTACTCGCCGAAGATCCTCGCCGCCGACGCTGGTGAGCTGTGCGCCGGCGGGCCGCGGGCGGTTGGTACCGGGCCGTTCTCCTTCACCAGTCATACCAGGGGCCAGCGCGTCGTCCTGACCAGGAATCCCGCCTATGACTGGGCGCCCGCGACCGCGCAGCACTCCGGCCCCGCCTACCTCGACCGGATCGTCATCCGTGTCCTGAAGGAGAACTCCCTCCGGGTCGGCGCGCTGACCAGCGGGCAGGTCGACGTCGCCGCCGCCGTGCCACCGGTGGACGCGCGGTCCGTCGGCGCCGACCGCAAGCTGCGGCTGCTGCGCAAGGACGTGCCGGGAATCCCATACAGCCTCTACCTGAACACGTCGCTGGCGCCTTTCACCGACCGCCGGGTGCGCATCGCGATCCAGCGGGGAATCGACGTCGACCGGGATGTCGGCGCCGTGTACTTCGGTCAGTACCGGCGAGCCTGGGGCCCGCTGACAGACGTCACTCCCTCCTACGACGCGACCGTCAGGCAGAGTTGGCCCTACGACCCGGTCAAGGCCGGTCAGCTACTGGACGAGGCCGGTTGGGCCAGGCACGACGGCGCTGGGTTCCGCGTGCGCGACGGCCGGCGGCTGAGCATCTCCTGGCCGGTCGTGCCGACCTATTTGCGCGACCAGCGTGATGTGCTCGGCCAGGCGATCCAGGCCGATCTGCGGAAGCTGGGTGTGGAGATCACCCGTCCCAGCCTCGACGTCGGCACCTACCTGGCGCTTTCCTACGGCAACAAGGCGCAGATGCTGGACTTCAGCTGGAGCCGTGCTGATCCGGATGTGCTGCGGCTGTTCTTCAACTCCGCCAGCTCCCCGGCGTCGGGCGGGCAGAACATGGCGCGGCTGGCCGACGCGGAGGTGGACCGGCTGACGGTCGCCGGCGCGGAGAGCCTGGACCGGACGGCCCGCGACGACCTGTACGGGCGGGTCCAGCACGACGTGCTCGCCAGCGCGGCTACGGTTCCGCTCTACGCGCCCAGCTCGATCCTGGGTGTGGCCCGGCGGGTCGCCGGCGTCGGCGTCGACCCGAACGCCTGGCCGCTCTTCTTCGACGCCTGGCGCGTCTCCCGGTAGCGCGGCGGATGTCCGGAGGCGACATGCATGTCTGCGAGCAGGCGCCGGCGACGGGGGAGTGCGGCCCGGCTCCCGGGCCCGAACCGGCACGTCGACGGGCCGTCCTGCGACAGTTGCTGCGGCGGCTGCTCTCCGGTGCCGCAGTACTGCTGGGCGCGGTCACGCTCACCTTCACCGCGTTGCAACTGGCACCGGGCGATCCGGTGGCGGTCCTGCTCGGACCGGGCACGTCCGCGTCGCCGCAGGTGCGGGCGGAGATCCGGGCGGAGTACGGTCTCGACGACCCGGCGCCGCTGCGCTACGCCCACTATCTCGGCCGTCTCGCCCGCGGCGACCTGGGCACTTCGTATCAGCTCCAGCAGCCGGTCAGCCAGCTGATCGGGGATCAGCTGCGACCCACGGCCGAACTCGCGGCCGCGGCGCTGGCGCTCACGGTCCTGATCGGGGTGGTCATCGCAGTCGCGACCGCGGGCCGCCGGCCGGGACTGCGCGCCGCTGCGCTGGCCTGGGAGTCACTGGCCCTGTCGGTGCCCACGTTCTGGCTGGGCATCGTACTGGTGAGTGTGTTCTCCTTCCAGTTGCGGATCCTCCCCGGGGCGGGGGACCAAGGGGCAGCCAGCCTGGTGCTGCCGTCGCTGACCCTAGCCACGCCGGGCGCCGGAGCGCTTTCTCGGGCGCTGCGGGAAGGCCTGGAGGCCGCCCTCGCGCAGCCGTTCGCCACCGCCGCGCGTGCCCGCGGCCTGAGCCCGACCGGCGTCACAATGCGGCACGCCCTGCGCCATGCCGCCGCAAGCGCGCTCAACCTTGGCGGTTGGCTGGTCGGGACGCTGCTCGCCGGAACCGTCCTCATCGAGACGGTCTTCGCCCGGCCGGGGCTCGGCTCGTTGACCGTCCAGGCCGTCACGGACCGGGACATGCCCGTGGTGATGGGCATCGTCCTCACGTCGGCCCTGGTCGCGACCGTCGTCTTCACCATCGTGGATCTGATGCAACGCGTCCTCGACCCGCGGCTTCGGGTCGAGGCGGTGGACCGGTGACCGACGTCGTGGTGGCGTCGCCGACGCTGCCGGACCGGTCCGTGAGGCGTTTCGTCGCCGGCGCGCCGACGATCGTGCTCACTGGCACCCTCCTGCTGGTTGTCCTAGCGGTGACGGTACCGGGGATCTTCACGGACGTCTCGCCGACCGCCGTCGACCCGTCGGCCGCGTTGGCAGCACCAAGCGGTGCGCACTGGTTCGGGACCGACCAGCTCGGGCGGGACGTGTTCACCCGGGTGCTGCACGGTGCCCGCGGGTCCCTGCTGCTCGGCTTCGGGACCGTCGTGCTGGCCGTCTGGATCGGCTCGGCTCTGGGCCTCGCGGCGGCGCTCGGCGGACGCCTCGTCGACCTGGTGTTCACCCGGGTGATGGCGGTGATGATCGCCATCCCTCCGCTGCTGCTGGCCCTCCTGGTCATCGCGGTCCTCGGGCCCGGCAGCGGCAGGACCATGATCGCCATGGTGGCGGCGCTGACGCCGCTGTACGGGCGGCTCGTCCGCGCCGAGGCGATGGTCGCGCGCCGGTCGGGCTACGTTGAGGCCGCCCGCGCGCTCGGCGTCGGCCGGACGGCCGTGGTCGTGCGCCACGTGCTGCCGAACGTGCTCGGTCCGACGCTGGCGCTGGCGACCGTAGAGGTCGGCTCGGCCATCGTGTACGTGGCGGGGCTGAGCTTCCTCGGGCTGGGTCCGAGGCCCCCTTCCCCGCAGTGGGGTCTGATGCTGGCCGAAGGCCGGGACTATCTGCGGTCCGCGTGGTGGGTCGGCGTGTGCCCGGGGGCGGTGCTCGCGCTGACCGTGCTCGCTTTCCAGGCCGCCGCCCGCCGGGCTCAGGAGCGGCTCGCCCGGCGTGGCGCCGGATGAGCCCGAACGTGGCCGCCGCCGAGCCGGCCCTGGTCGTCGAGCGGCTGGACGTGACGTTCCGGGACGGCGCCGCTGGCGTGCGGGCGGTGCGGGACGTGTCCCTCGCCGTCCGTCCCGGCGAGTGTCTCGCGGTCGTGGGCGAGTCCGGGGCGGGCAAGAGCGTCCTCGCCCGGACGCTGATCGGACTGGCCGGGAGCGGTGCGACGGTCCGCGCCGGCCGGCTGCAGCTGCGGGGCGTGGATCTGGCCGCCCTGACCGAGCCGGGGTGGCGGGCGCTGCGGGGCCGCCGGATCGGGCTGGTGGCCCAGGACGCGTCGGCCTCCCTGGATCCACTGCGGACGGTGGGAGCGGAGGTGGCCGAGCCCCTGCGCGTCCACCGGATCGTGGCCGGTCGCGACGTCCGCAAGCAGGTCGTGACGACGCTCGGGCAGGTGGGGGTGCCGGAGCCGGCTCGGCGCGCCGGTCAGTACCCGCACCAACTTTCCGGCGGACTGCGCCAGCGGGCCCTGATCGCCTCAACGGTCGCGGCCGGACCCGACCTGCTGCTGGCCGACGAACCCACGACCGCGTTGGACGCCGCCTCCCGGAAGCGGATCGTCGAGGTGCTGCGCGGTCTGGTGCGCGGCGGAGTCGCCCTGCTGCTGATCAGCCACGATCTCACCACGGTGGCGGCCGTCGCCGATCGGGTCGCGGTCATGTACGAGGGACGGATCGTCGAGCAGGGACCCACCGCCGACGTACTGGGCCGTCCACGGCATCCATACACCTGTGCGTTGCTCGCGGCGGCCCCCTCGCGGCAGTCCCGGGGCACCAAGCTGTCCCCGGACCTTCCCCGCCGTCCGCCGGCCGGGCCGGACGGCTGCCCGTACGCGGTCCGCTGCCCAGGCGCCGACCACAGGTGCCGCGAGCAACTGCCGGACCCCGGTCACCCGGGCCCCGAGCCCGGCGTCCTGTGCTGGCGGCCGGGGACGGAACCGGAGCGGGGTGGGTCGGGGCGGGTGGTCGCCCCGCTCCGTCGGGACAGCGCCGAGGTGCTCGTCGAAGCCAACGGTGTCACCAGACGTTTCCGCGATCCCGACGGGAGGTGGCGCGACGCCGTCCGGGCCGTGACGTTCGAGCTTCGCGCCGCCGAGACACTCGGTGTCATCGGCGGGTCCGGTTCCGGCAAGACCACGCTGGCCCGCACCGTGCTCGGCCTGCTCGAACCGGACGAGGGCACGGTCCGGTTCGCCGGCGCGCCCTGGGTCGCGGCCGGCTCGGCGGGCCGGGTGCGCGAACGTGACCGCAGACCGCGGCGGCACCGGATCCAGGCCGTCCACCAGGACTGTCTGACCTCGTTCGACCCGCGTCACACCGTCGAGCGGATCGTCGGCGAGGCCGTGCGCGATCCAGGTCGGGGCCGGGCGCGACGAGATCGGATCGTCGCCCTCCTCGACCAGGTGGGGCTGTCCGCCGACCTGTTGCGGCGTCATCCTCGCGAGCTGTCCGGCGGGCAGCGCCAGCGGCTGGCGATCGCGCGCGCCCTCGCGCCGTCCCCTGAGGTCCTCGTCTGCGACGAACCGGTGTCCGCCCTCGACCTGACCGTGCAGGCCCAGATCCTCGACCTGCTGGCGGTCCTGCGCCACGAGCTCGGCCTGGCGCTGCTGTTCATCTCCCACGACATCGCGGTGATCCGGCACGTCAGCGATCGCGTCCTGGTGATGAAGGACGGGTGGGTGGTCGAGAGCGGGGAGGCGGAGCAGGTGTTGGAGCGCCCCGCGCACCCGTATACCCGGCAGCTGCTGGCTGCGGCCCGCGCCTGATGGCGGCGCGGGCCGCCCGCATCCGGCCGAGATCCGCCCTACAGGCCCATAGCGATGCCACCGCCGACCGGCAGGACGGCGCCGGTGACGTAGCTCGCCTCGTCGCTGGCGAGGAATCGGATGGCGGCCACGACCTCGGCCACGGTCCCCAGCCGGCGCAGCGGGGTCATCTGCATCAGCTCCTGTCTGCGCCGCTCGGTGAGCGGCTTGGTCATGTCGGTGTCGATGATTCCCGGTGCCACCACGTTGACGGTGATGTCGCGGTTCCCGAGCTCCCACACGACGGACCGCGCCAAGCCGAGGAGGGCGGACTTGGACGCGGCATAGTTGCTCTGCCCGGGAGAGCCGAGGAAGCCGAGCGCCGACGACACACACACCACCCGCCCCCGCCGGGCCGGAAGCATGCTGGCGACGGCGGCCCGGACGGCCCGGAACGTCCCGGTCAGGTTCGTGTCGACCACGCTCTCGAACTTTTCGTCGGACATCCGCAGCAGCGGGACGTCGGTGGTGATGCCGGCGTTGGCGACGAGTACCTCGACTGTGCCGTGTGCCTCCTCCGCCTCGCGCAACGCACGCTCGATGTCGCCCGGCACCGTGACGTCCGCGCGCAGACCGAGGACGCCCTCCGGAGCGGCCCCCGAACGGCAGGCGACGGCGACCCGGTCGCCTGCCTCGGCGAACGACTGCGCGGTGGCCAGGCCGATGCCCCGGTTCCCGCCCGTGATGAAGATCGATCGGCCCATCGCGTTCTCCTCTCGGGCCTGCGGCGCCGCCGCCGCGCCCGTCATCGCCCTGTCCAGCGGGGGTCGTGCCCAGCTGGATTGGTATCCGGCTGGGATCGTGTGCGGCTGATGGAGTTCAGGCGTCGGTGCGGTGGCTGGCGGGAACCGGGCAGGTAGTCATGGTTCCCGCCGCGATGACGGCGTCGTTCTGCCAGAAGGACACGGCGAACGTGTGCGTGTCGACCGGTTCCTCGTGCTGGAGGACTGCCGCCACGGTGGTCGTCACATCCAGTTCGGCGAAGCGGGTGAAGGCCAGGTCGAAGGCGATGACGGTGGCCGCCGTGGCGGGCAGACCGAGCAGGCTCGCCCCGGACCACAGACACAGCTGTCGGGCCGCTTCGGTGAGCACCATGCCGGGGAAGTGGTCAAGTGCGTGGTCGAACATGCTGCGGTTGTCGACGGGCACCCGAATGGTGGCGGTGGCGTCGTCACCGGACTGGACGGGATCCACCAGGATGGTGTTGACCCTGCTGGCACGGCCGACTGCGGCCGGCGCGATCGTCGTGGGTGTGGACCGGAGGTCGTCGGACGTCTGCGGCGGGCTTCCCCGGCGAAGCGCCCGCAGGTGTTCGTAGGCGGAGTCGGGCAGGTAGCCCACCTCGATGTGCGTGTCGCCGATGGCGCCGCCGTCCAGGGAGAGTTCGATGTCGTAGGCCAACGACCGACTCGTCGGCCGGTCGCCGATGAGGGGGCGCGTACCGACCGCCATGGTCAGCTCGGCGGGGCCCCGGGGGCGGCTGGCGAACAGCCCCGGCAGCCGCATGGACCACGACCGCAGGACGAACCTGGTCTCCCGCGTCACGCCGAAATGCACGTGGGCGCCATAGGTCTCAGCCTGACGTGAGCATTCCAGCAGGAGCAGCGGATCCACCGCGCCGTGCCGGACGTGGTCGGTGAAGTACGCGTGCGACGACGGCAGTTGTGCGGCGGCCCGGTAGGATGCCGCACCGGTGGGCACGGTGTCGGTCAGGAACACCTCGGAAAGCGCGTGACGGTGGATGAGGGAACGGTCGACCGTCCGCATGAAGTGCAGCTCGCGGGGATCGTTCTCAGGGTAGGCGATCTCAATGGCAGCCGGCATCTACGGATCCTTCGTTTGGGTCCTGCGCGGGATGTCCTCCCGCTGGTCAATGCGCCTTCCTCGGGTCGGTATTCGCGTGTTCTCGGAGCATTCCCCTGCGCAGGAAAAAACTATCTCGACCGCCCTTTCGTGCCGCTGACGGCTGGCTGGCGGTCAACACCGTCGGGACGCCATCGGCGGGACCGTGTTGGCATGTCAGACGAGCGCTGCGCAGACAGACACCGATCGGAAAACGGGGAAGGTAAAGCTCGCCGGGACCGCGCGCCCGGGCGGTATCGGGCACGCGATCCCTGCGATGCTCTAGGACGCTGCGTTCCGGAGGAGATCAGTGGCCTGATGAGAATCTGAGAGACCCGCGACCACGGCCAGAATTCTCTTCGCCGCGGCCGTGCCCAGAAGCTGCCCGGTGGCCTCCGAGATGGCGAGTGCGCGTTGTGCACACTCGGTGGCCCGTTGATACTCCTGCTGCTCGGCGTACATCTGTCCGAGGTCCACCAGGATCCTGCGCTGGGTGATCCGGTTGGTGCCGGCCACCAGGGCGAGGGCGTCCGTGGCATGCCGCTCCGCGGCGGCGGGCCGGCCGAGGTGGCCGTCCGCGAGCGCCATCCGGGCGAGCGAGTATGCCTTCCCATCGGTGTTGTCGATGGCATCCGCACGTTCGAATGCCAGCCGCGCGTATGGGAGGGCCGCCGCCCAGTCGCCGCGCTCGGCGTGGATCGCCGACATGGTGCAGAGGGTCTCCGCCTCGAAGGTCCGGTCGCCGCACTCCTGGAAGGCGACCAGCGCCTGCTCGGCGAACTCGAGCGCGGCCTGGTCGTCGCCGACATCGTGGTGCACCAGCGCGAGCCCGTAGAGCGAGATGCTCCGGTCGTAGAAGGAGTCGATACGCGTGGAGACCTCAAGAGCTTCGGAGAAGCAGGACTTCGCCTCCTCCGGATCTCCCAGCGCCTGCCGAACCAGGCCCAGGTTCCGCAGGCTGTACGAGGTGAGGTGATGTAGCCCGAGTTCGCTGGCGACACGCAACGACGACGTGATGCAGGTGGTGGCCGCGGCCATGTCGCCCTGCGCCCAGTGGATCTGGCCGAGCAGTCCGAGTGCGGCTGCCTCGGTCCGCGGGGAACCGACCTTCCGGGCGATCGCCAGGGCCTCCTGCCCGATGCGCTCGGCCTGGTCGACCTGGCTGAGACTCAGATGGGCGAGACTGAGGTTGTTCAGGATGGCGGCCACCTCCTCGGGCATGCCGAGATCGGTGTGCAGGGCGATGCTCTCGGTGAGATGGGTTATCGCCTGGCGATAGTCGCCGAGCGTGTTATACAGGTTGGCCAGACTGCGGTGCATCGCGGCCATCCCGATTTTGTCGTCGCTCCGGCCCGCCGCAATCAGTCCTCCGTGCGCCGCCTCCAACCATTCGGTCCGGTATCTTCCGGTCCAGAAGAACCCGCGGAGCGCATCGGACAGATGCCAGGTCAGGTAGCCTGAACGGGAGTTGTCGAGCGCTCGGACGCAGGCCATGATGTTGCGCCACTCCGCTAGCAGCCAGGCCATCGCCTGGCTCTCATCGACGAATTTCGGCGCCTGGATCACGGAGCGAATCTCCGGGGGTGGAGGGAGCCGGAGGAACTCCACGTGCAGGATATCCACCGCGTTCCTCGTGCCGACCAGATACCACAGGCCGAGACGGTCCACCGCCGCCGCACGTTCCTGGTCGGTGAACTGGTCGCCCGCCCGCTCGTAAGCGTATTCCCGCAGCAGGTCGTGAAACTGGTACCGGCCGGGCACCTGCTGCTGCAACAGGTTCGCCACCGTGAGCCGGTTCAACGAGTTGCGGGTCTGGGCCGTGCTGATGTCCGCCAGCACGGCGACGGCACTGGCCGAGAAGTCGGGCCCGGGGAAGAGCCCGGCGAGGCCGAACAACCGGCGCTCGTCCGGCCCGACCGAGTCGTAGGACAGCGCGAAGGCGTTGGACACCGCGAGGACAGGGTCGTCGTCCACGGTGAGCGCCGCCAGCCGGTTGCCCGTGCGCAGGCTCTCCACGTACTCGCCGGCCTGGCCGCCCGGAAAGGTGACCAGGTTGGCGGCGGCGATGCGCAGGGCGAGCGGGAGATACGCGCACAGCGTCGCCACTTCCGGCACCAGGGCGGGATCCACCTGGATAGCTGCGTTGCGCAACATGCCCTCGACGAGTTCGTGGGACTCCTCGGGGCTCAGGGTGCTTACCTGGACGACCTGCGCGCCCAGGCTGGCGACCAGGCCACGTAGATGCCCCCGGCTGGTGATGATGACGGAGCAACCGGCGTCGCCGGGCAGCAACGGCATCACCTGGTCGATGCTTGACGCGTTGTCGAGCACCACCAGCATGCGTCGGCCGGCGACCTTCGACCGAAACAGGTTGGCCTGCTCTGCCAGCTCGACCGGGATCTGGCCCGGCGGAACACCGAGGCTACGGAGGAACTGGGGCAGCACATGCTCCGGAGTGAGCGGCGGATCCTGGCCGAGCCGCTCGTGGCTGCGCAGGTTGACATAAAGCTGACCATCCGGGAACGACGGCCGCAGCCGGTGGCCGAGACTCACCGCCAGCGCCGTCTTGCCGACTCCGGGCGGCCCGGACAACACCACGACCGGTACGCTCGGCCGCGTTCCAAACGGACGCAGGGCCGCGGTGAGCTGGTCCATCAGCGCCTGCCGGCCGACGAACCCGATCGCGTCGGCGGGGAGCTGGGCCGGTACCGTGGACCGCGTCGCCGGGTCCGGTGCGGACCGGTCCGGCAGGAGGAGCTCCGGGTCGGACTCGAGGATCCGGCCGTGCAGGTCCCGCAGGCCACTGCCGGGCTCGATGCCGAGCTCGTCCACCAGCATCGTGCGTACCTGCTGGTAGACGTCCAGCGCCTCGGCCTGCCGGCCGGCCCGGTAGAGGGCGAGCATCAGCAGCTCCCAGAACTTCTCCCGATAGGGATTGTCGATGGCCGCGAGGCGGATCTCCCGGACCATCTGGGCGGCTCGGTCCAGGCCTACCTCGAGCTCGAAGCGGAGCTCCAGCGCGGTCAGTCGCTCCTCCTCCAGCGCTGCGGCCTTGTCTCGGCGCAGGGACTCGGAGGGCACGTCGGCCAACGCGGGGCCACGCCAGATCGCCAGCGCGTTGGTCAGCAGCATCGCCCGTGCCTCCGGGTCCGTCGTCTCCTCGGCCTCCCTGACCAGCCGGCGGAACCGGTGCAGGTCCAGGTCGGCCGTCCCGAGGTTGAGGCGGTAGCCGCTGCTGACGGTGCTCAGCAACCCAGGGTCGTCCAGGAGCTGACGGAGCCGCCGAACGTAGGTGTGCAGTGCTCCTCGTGGGTTCGCCGGCTGCTGGTCATCCCACAGCCAGTCGATCAGCCGGTTGGTGCCGACGACGCTGCCCGCGTCCAGCAGGAGTGAGGTCAACAGGGTGCGGAGCTTTCCGGACCCAATTGAGATCGTCTCGCCTTCGAGAGTGATCTCCAGCGGACCCAGAACTTTGAATGCGCTGGTGCTGTCCACCATGCTCGTGGGCTCCTGCCTCGACCCGGTCATCAGTTTTCCGGCCTCGCCTCGCTGAAGGGGCAGGCTCCTCCTGTGGATGGTCGCGGTCCGGGCTGGCGGACCTGAAGGGGAGCTGCGGACGAGGTTGCAATCGGTGGCTTTCCGCTCGAGGGCGGGCGGGCCTGACGGCTCGACGGCGACAACCAAGGCGCCTGGCCGGCGTCGGGAGAGTCGCAGAGAGTGTTCCAGAATTCCTTTCGCTGGCTAATTTGATGATAAGCACGTTAGTCAAACTTTCGTCACCGTGTCGTATCCCTGACAGGAATCTCGCGCGCACGCCGTCGGGGTCGACAGGTGCCCAGAATACCCTGCTGCCCGGCGCTTCCGGGATGCGGAAGAATGTGATCTTAGGGGTGTCGGATCCTATCACGCCGCTCTCGGCCAGATGTGGGAAGAAGTGTGGCAGATCTCCCGCTCGTGGCAGTTGGGGTCGAGGTCGAACTGGTTTGCCGCCCATACATCGGCGGAACTGGTTGATCCTGCTGGTCACAGGGATCGCCCCGGGCCGCCGCGAACGCCGGCCTGGCCAGTGGCAACCGCCGCGCCGGATTGCATCTCGACCGTGCGGGGTTCGTTTTCCCCGGCACCAGACCGGCGATTTCCCTGCCGTGCGCGGTCGGCCGCTCGCGCCGGCGTGCGCGCGCTTCTCAGCCGGGGCGAGGCATCGCGGCAGTCGGGCGATGAACTGCGGATTTATCAGTGTGACGCCCGCCCCCGCGGCCGGCGGTCGGCTCGATCCCAACTATGATGATTATTTCCGGGCCGGCAGTCGCCGTGTCGGGTTGGAGTTCGCGCCTGGTTCTGTTGATGTCGAGGGCTACCGACAGCATTTCCGCGTTCCCCGCGAGCCTCTTTCCGCACGTGTCGCCCCTTCGCATGCGAAGCGAGCCCGCCCTCGTCCACGGGCCCGCGAGTCGCCGCCTCACGCCCCTCGCCCTGCAGGCTATCGCCAGCAGCAGGCGCCCCGTACTCGGACACTTTCAGCAACCAGCGAGGCAAGATCGAGAAATGATCATCCGCGGTTCGGCACCGTCGCGGTACCACCAGGACGAGTTGTCGATCTCCACGGCGATCCGGACGCCAGGACGGCCCAGGTCAGATGGTGTGGGCCGGCAGGGACTCGAACCCTGAAACCGCCGGTGGGAAGCCGGGGAGTGCGTAGACGCCCGGGGAGAGCTGGACCACCAGGCCGTCGTCGACCAGGCCGGCGAGGGCCCGGGCGCGTTGGACCGGTTCGTCCCAGACCTGGTCGAGCAGCTCCGCGCCGACCGCATGGTCGGCGTCGCGCAGGACGGCGAGCAGCCGGCCGCGGACCTGGCGGTCGGTGCCCGCGTACCCCTGCGGGCGCCGCGCCGGTCCCGTGCCGGCCAGGCTGCCCGCCTCCACCC
>NZ_JALKFU020000059.1 GCF_023242965.2 Frankia sp. AgKG'84/4 | reverse complement strand
ACCTCCGCCTGACCCGCCGCGCCCGCCTGCGCACCCCCGCCGGGCCCCTGCCCGCCACCTGCCTCACGTCCCGCACCCGCCGGCAACGCGGGGGAGAGCACCACAGCGTCCGCGGCCGCCTCCCGCGTCGAATCCCACCAGCTCGACGCGTCCTCCGCACACAACCGGTCCACCTCCGCGGCCAACCGCGCGGTGAACGACCGCACATCCTCACCCTCACCCGGACGCATCGGCCGGCCAAAACGCACCGTCACCGGCGCCCGGCCCGGCACCGGCCACGACCGGCCCCGCGGCATCGCCGCGAACGCCCCCCGCACCCCCACCGGCACCACCGGCACCCCCGCATTGATCGACAGATACGCCGCGCCGAGCCGGAACCGGCCCCGCGCCCCATCCTTCGACCGCGTCCCCTCCGGGAAAATCGCCAGGTTCCACCCGTCACGCAACAGATTCATCGGCGTCGCCGACGGCGCACCACCACTACGGTCAATCGGCACCGTCGCGAACGCCAACGCACTCGACGCACCCCGCCACACACTGCCGAAGAAATAATCCGCCGCCGCCGTCACCGCCGTACGCGCCCGCACCCGCCGCGGCAACGCACACAGCAACAACGGCGCATCGAGATGACTGCTGTGATTAGACACGATGATCACCGGGGTGTCGCGGACCTCCTCGAACACCTCCGCACCCCACGCCCGCACCGTCAACGTCGAACGCAGCAGCGGACCCATCGCCCCCGCCAAAAACACCGCCCGCGTCACCCGCGCCGGAGCGGACCGCGCCCAGACCGTCGAGAACTCCCGCGACCCCACCGTCACCTCACCCGGCGCACCCCGCGCCCGACCCGCCGCGGCCCCACCCGCCCGGCCACCCGGACGCAACCCCCGCGCGAGCACCCGCACACCCACACCACGACGCGACCCACGACCCATCTCCATCACCCCTGCCTACCGATCCCGACCAGCACACCAGCTCCCACCGCGACCTCACCGCACCTGCGCGACCAGCCCCGGGGGACTGTGCACATAGGCGATCGACGGGTCACGCCCCACCGACCCCGACACGATCTCCAACGCGTCCGCCAACGTCGACGCCGCCCGGAAACCCAGCCGCGCGCACACCGCCCGATT
The DNA here is from genome assembly GCF_023242965.2 of Frankia sp. AgKG'84/4. Taxonomy (GTDB): domain Bacteria; phylum Actinomycetota; class Actinomycetes; order Frankiales; family Frankiaceae; genus Frankia. The sequence goes on along the minus strand of NZ_JALKFU020000059.1, from coordinate 15,732 downwards.
CCCGCCGACGAACACCACCTCACCGAGATACCCCCGCGCCGGCGCCGTCTCATACCAGCGGTGGAACGGATGCACCCCATGCAACGCCAACGACGTCTGGTACAGCGACGTGTACCACGGGTCCGTCGCGTACTGCCGCTCGAACTTCGCCTCGATCGTCGCCGGCTCGCTGGACTCCGCCAGAACCTCCTCGTAGAAATCCACATACGACGGCTGATGCAACTGCGAGAACCTCGCCGCCATCGGATGGTAGACGATCATCGCACCGTTCTCCCGCACGACCGGCACCCCCCGGTAGCCGCCGAACACCCCCGCCAGCGCCCCATGCGCCGCCAGCACCGGGTCCGCCGGCCCCGACCCGTGATACGGCCCGAACGGCGCCGACCCGACGACCAGCACATCCGCCTGCCCGGGAACCTCCACCGCCTGCTGCTCCAACACCTGCGCCCACGCCGCCGCGGACACCGCCGACACCTCACCCGCCGTCACCGACGTGATCGCATAATCCGCAGCCAGTTCCCGCAACGCCCGGCGACGCACCCGCCCGGCGAGCAGATCCATCCCACGACCCACCCCGAACGCCATCGCCTGATCCGCCAGCGACCACTCCCACTCCCGGCGCGTCAGGAACGCCGACCCCGCCGGCCCCACCGCCAGGTTCACCGTCGCCGTCACCGCGAACACCGGCACCGCCGCGCCCAGCACCGCCCCCAACCGGGCCGCCGCCGACCCGCCGTCACCCGCCGCCGGCCCGTCCGCCGCCGGCCCGTCCACCAGCGACCCGTCCACCAGCGACCCGGACGACACCGACCCGGACAACCCCGCGTCCCGCATCACCGCAGCGACACCACGCACCCCCCGCAGCGACGCATACGACGACAGGCCCCCCACCAGACCCGCAGCGCCCCCCGCACCCGGCGTCTGCACAACCTCCACCGCGACCAGCAGATCCGCCTGCGCGACGACCCGAGCGACCTGCAGCGCCTCCCCGGACTCCGCCGTACCCACCTCGACCAGCCCCGCGATGTCCTCCGCGTCGTGACACACCAGCCGCTGCGGCCAGAACGAACGGAACACCCGTTCCCCGACCAGGCGCGCCACCTCCGCCGCCGACAACCGCCGGTTCAGACCCCCGGCGACCACCAACGTCACCTCATCCACCCCGGCCGCCGCCGCCAGCGACAACACCCGCTCCAGGATCCGCCCGCGCACATCACGCCCACGCATCCGCGGCGACGGCGCCGTCAGATCCTGCACGCTGATCGCCAGACGCATCCCCGGTCGCAGCAGCGCCGCCAACGGCGCGCTCTCACCCACCGGCGCGTCCAACGCGGCACCGATCGCAGCGTCAACGCTCTCAACACCACCCCGCGGCTGCGGCGGATACACCACCCGCGTACCGAGCGGGAACCGCTCCAGCAGCACCCCGTCGCCGGAATGCACCAGCAGCGGGGGAGTCCGTTCGTCGACCTCGAGCACGAACCCCGGTCTCACCGAAGCGCTTCCTTCCACGTCCGCCGCGTGAAGCCACACCCCACGCGGACCGTCTCCGACCCCGACCCCACGGCCGGACCCGTCCCACCCGCCGCCACGCGGCCTCCCACCGCCGCAACACCCGCCACGACGACACCCGCCACAACGACACCCGCCACGACACCGCCGGCCACGACATCGCCGGCCGCCATGCCACCGACCACAATGCCGCCTGCCACAATGCCGCCAGCCACAATGCCACCCGCGCCGCCACCCACGTCAATGCCACCCGCCGCCGGCGCCCCCGACACCACACCGCCCGACCTCACCACACCGGTCACAGCACAGCCCCTCACGACGACACCGCCGGATCGAACGCCACCCGCACCACACCCAGACGACCCGCATCCCACGCATGCGCCAACGCCTCCCGCCAACGACCCAGCGGATACACCGCGCCCACCAGCCCCTCCAACCGCACATCGCCCAGCAACACCCACGCCCGACGCAGCACCTCCCGCGCCTCCAACCCGCCCACACCGTCCCCCCCACCCACCCCCACCAGCTCCAACTCCCGCGCCCACACCGGCGTCACCGCCACCCGACCCGACGGCACCCCCGCCACCACCACCCGACCCCCCGGCGCCGTCACCCGCAACGCCAACGACAACCCCGCCGCGTCCCCCGCCGCCTGCACCGCCACCTCCACCCCACCCCGCAGAAACGACACACCGCCAGGCCCACCGACACGCACCGCCCGCGTCACCCGGCGCACCCCCGCCAACGCCCCCGCCGGCTCGAACACCACCGACGCGCCGAACTCACCCGCCAACCGCGCCCGCCCACCATGACGCGTCACCACCACCACCTCACCCGCCTCACTGAACGCCCGCAACGCCAACACCGTGCACAACCCCACCGCCCCCGACCCCACCACCAGCACCCGCGCACCCGCCGCCACCCGCGCACCCGCCACCGCCCGCACCGCCCGCACCGCCGCATCCACCAGCACCGCCCGCGCATCCGACACCCCCGCCGGCACCACCCGCAACGCCGCCGCCGGCACCACCATCACCCGGCTCCACCCACCCCCGGCCACCCCACCCGCCGCCGCCCGCCCCGCCACCGACGCATCCACCACCACCCGCCCACCCGCAGGAACCACCACCCCGCCACCCGCACGCACCTGCTCCTGCACCAGACCCACCACCTCCCGGCCCGGCACGAACGGCAACGGCAACCCCGCCGCCAGATACCCCGACGCCCGCCCCGTCACCAACGCCAGATCAGCACCACCGATCCCCGACAACGACGGCCGCACCCGCACCCACCCCGCCGCCGGCGGCACCGGATCCGCACCCTCCACATACCGCAACGGCACCGCCCGGCACACCGCACCCGACGCCCAACCGCCACCCGCACCCACCACCCGCGCCGCCACCGCCCGCCCCGGCGACGCATACAACTGCAGCCCCCGGCTCACCGCACACCACGACCCGCCGCCGCCTGCCAGCGACGCTCCACCCGACTACCCACCACCATCCGCGACTCACCCGCCGCCACCAACCACTCCTCGATAGGCCACCCCGACCCCCGCGCCACCTGGTGCAACGCCACATCCGGATTCACCGCCACCGGATTACCCACCGCCCCCAACAACGGCAGATCCGACTGGCTGTCCGCATACGCCCACGACACCGACAGATCCGCCCCCACCCCCCGCGCGTGATGACGCACGAACGCCGCCCGCGCATCACCCACCAGCGGAGACGACTCCAACCGGCCCGTCAACCGACCATCTCCGCCCACCTCCAGACGCGCCGCCACCACATCATCGAACAACGACGCCAACGGCCGCGTCACCACCTCCAACGCCCCCGTCAACAACACCGTCCGATGCCCCGCCGCCCGATGCTCCCGCACCCGACGAATCCCCGCCGGACGCACCCGACGCAACAACACATCCCCCGCCACCTCCGCCACCAGACGCTCCAACTCCAGCGGATCCACCCCCGCATACCGCGCGTACACCGCCCGCATCAAATGACCACGATCACGCCGATCCGCCCGCGCATACCCCGGCAACGCCGCCGCCAACGACGCCAACTCCCGCGCCCGCCCCCACACACCCTCATCCGCCAGCCGCATCCACAGATACGACTCCACCACCGACGCCGCCGCCACCGCCCCATCCAGATCGAACACCGCCAGCACCCCATCACCGGCCGCCAAATTCCCCGACAGCCGCCGCGGCGCCGCCGCCGCCCGCGGCCTCCGCAACACCGCCGTCACCGCCGGACAGTGCACCTCCTGCAGATAATGCCGCCAGTCGAAACACCGCGGATCAAACCCGAAATCGACCTTGTCCGCCTCATCCAAACCCTCATACAAAGCCCGCGTCGCATCATCAACATAGACAAGCTCAGCCTTCGTGTACGCCCGGTACACATCCGAATAACGCCGCAGGAAACCCACCCGCGTCTGCGCCCGTTCCAACTGCCCCGCCCACACCCGCGCCCGACGCGACGCCGGAACCTGCGACAACACCCGCCCCGCCGCACCCACCACCAGCTCACCGCGACGAAGACGCGCCTCCGCCGCCGGCGCCCCCGCGAACGGCCACTGCGGCACCCCGATCGCCCCCCGCCCCCGCTGCGGCAACGGATCCGCCAGAAAATACTCCCGCACATGCGAATACAACTCCTGGAACCGCAACGGATTCCGGAAACCAGAACACACCGTGTAATAGGCGGGGGAGTCCACCGGCGGCGGTGCCGCCGCCGCCGCCAACGTCGCGTTCACCACCAGATCAATCGGAATGATATCGACCACCGCGTCCGGGGACGCCGGGAAATCCGGCAGCTCACCACGCCCATAAGCAATGATCAGCGGCTCGGCCATCTTGAACCCCTCGATCCACCCGGGGAACGGCCGCGCCAACGCACTCTCGATGATCGACGGACGCACCACCGTCAACGGCAACTCCCCGTGATGCTCCTCCAACCAGCGCTCCGCCAACGCCTTCGTGAACGTGTACGCATCAGTCCACCCCAACACCTGCGCACGTTCCCCACCCGCCGACACCAGCCGGCGCGCCACCCACTCCCGGCGCAGCCGCTCCGCCTCCGCCGACACCGTCTGCGCCCCCGCCGCCGCGAACCCCCGCCCCGCCGCCCGCCGGAACCGCGCCGAGTTCTCCGGCGAACGCGACGCGTCCTCCGTCTGCTCCCGCACCCGCGCCGCGTACGCCTGCTCCACCCGCCAGTCCACCCCGTGCGCCAGCGGCCCCTCCGCGATATGCCCCGACCGCAACCCCGCCACATACGCCGTCGACACATGCACCAGATGCGGCGCCGAACCCCCCGCCCGCAACGCCCGCACCAGCTCCTGCACCCCACCCACATTGATCCGGAACGCATCGTCGATCGGCGGATCGAACGACACCTCCCCAGCGCAGTGGATCACCACGTCGATCTCCGCCGGAAGCTGCGGCAACGACGCCAGATCCCCCTCCACCACCTGCACCTGCCGCGCCAACACCGCCGCGAGCTCCGCCGCACCCAGACGCTCCCGCAACGGCCCGAACGACGGCTTACGCAACATCCGCGCCAACCGCGCCGCGCCACTGTGACTACCCCGCGGCCGCACCAACGCCACCACCTGGGTATCAGGAAAATCCGACAGCAACCGCTCCAGCAGCGCCTCACCCATGAACCCGGTCATCCCGGTCACCAGCACACGCCGACCCGCGAGCCGCTCACGCAGCCCCACCCTGACCTCCGCTGCCCTCATCTACCGGGACACCCCGACGGGCACCCGCACCGTGAACACGTCCTGCGGACGCACCGACGCACCTCCGCTGGGCAACCCTAGGCGACGATCCGCCCCCGCGAGGCCCGCGCGCCGTTCACCAGCCGATGCCCGAGTCGCGGCGCGCCCGCAAAACCTACCGTCCACCCCGCCCCCCACCCGCCAGCAGCCCCACCATCACACCCCGCAACCCCGCCACCACCAAGACCACGCGCCACCCGAAGACCAAACCAAGCACCGGGACCAGACACCACATCAGCCACCCGCGACCGACCGCAACGCCGACTCCAACCGCCCCACCGACCCCGCCACCCCCCACCGCTGCCCCAACGCCGCCAGCGCCACCGCATCCACCGGCGCCCCCACCACCGCACCGAGCGGACAGTCACGCACCACCGCCACCACCCGCGGCGCCACCTCCAAATAGCCCTCCGCCGCCACCAACCGCCGGCGCACCGCCGCCGACACCCCCTCGACCACACCCCCCGCCGGCGCCCCCCGCAGCGCCTCCAACACCGCCGACAACGACCCGAACCGCCCCAGCAACGCCGCCGCCGTCTTCGCCCCGATCCCCGCCACCCCCGGCAACCCGTCACTCGGATCACCCCGCAACACCGCGAAATCCGCGTACGCCCGCCCCGGAATGCCATACCGCGCCGTCACCGACGCCTCATCCACCACCGCGAACCGCTCCACCGCGTACCGCACCCGCACCCCCGCCGCATCATCCACCAGCTGAAACAGATCCCGATCCCCACTGAGCACATCCACCTCACCCCGATGACGCGTCGCCAACGTCGCGATCACGTCATCAGCCTCGAACCCCGCCGCCGACACCCGCGCGATCCCGAACGCATCCAACACCTCATCAATGATCGGCAACTGGACCAGCAGCTCCTCCTCGACCGCCTCCACCTCCCCACCCACCCCCGACCCCGCCACCCGATGCGCCTTGTACGACCCCAGCAACGCCACCCGAAACGCCGGACGCCAATCCGCGTCGAAACAGCACACCACCTGCGCAGGACGCACCTCACGCACCTGCCGCGCCAGCACATCGAGCAGCCCCCGCACCGCCCCCACCGGCGTCCCATCCGCCGCCCGCACCGACCGCGGCACCCCATAGAACGCCCGGAAATACAACGACGGCGTATCCACCAGCATCAGCCCGCCACCACCAGCAGCCACCGCCACACCCGCCCCCTCACCCACCACCGGACCCCACACAGCACCGGCCCCCCGAACAACCCCGGCCCCGCGCCCTCGGACACACTCCACTCGCGACCGTACCGGCTGTCCCACCGGGACCAGAAAACGGACCAGAAAACCACCACTACCACCACGTCCGCGTGCGTACGCTCCGGATCGTGCTGGAAGATCTCGACCGACGAATCGTGCAGATGCTGTGCAGAGATGGGCGTATGAGTTTCACCGACCTCGGCCGGGCCACCGGCCTGTCGGTCTCCGCCGTCCATCAGCGCGTGCGCCGCCTGGAACAACGCGGCGTCATCACCTCCTACACCGCGCTCGTCGACCCCGCCCAAGTCGGCCTGCCCCTGACCGCGTTCGTCTCGATCACCCCGATCGACCCGAGCCAACCCGACGACGCCGCCGACCGCCTCGCCCACATCGTCGAGATCGAGGCCTGCCACAGCGTCGCCGGCCAGGAGAGCTACCTGCTCAAGGTCCGCGTCGCCAGCCCCACCGACCTCGAGAACCTCCTGCAGCGCATCCGCGCCGCCGCCGACGTCTTCACCCGCACCATGGTCGTGCTCTCCACCCCCTACGAAGGCCGCCCACCCGGGCTCTGACCCACCACCCGCCACCACACCGCGCACACTCACCTGTCGTGACCACCACCCACCCCCGCCGCACCGTCCTCTACCACGGCGGCCACATCCACACCCCCACCAGCCCCACCGCCACCGCCATGCTCACCGACACCGACACCAACACCATCACCTGGATCGGCACCGACGACACCGCCACCACCCTGCACGCCGACACCGTCATCAACCTGCACGGCGCCCTGATCACCCCCGCCTTCGTCGACGCCCACCTGCACACCACCGCCACCGGCCTCGCCCTCACCGGCCTGAACCTCACCGGCGCCCCCACCCGCACCCACGCCCTCGACGCCCTCGCCCACCACCACCGCCACCACCACGGCACCACCGTGTTCGGCACCGGCTGGGACGAAACCACCTGGCCAGACCCCACACCCCCCACCGCCAGCGAACTCGACCGCGCCACCAGCGGCGCCGCCGTCTACCTCGCCCGCGTCGACGGACACACCGCCGTCATCTCCACCGCCCTCGCCATCGCCGCCCACGCCACCGACCACCCCGGCTGGCACCCCGACGGCCGCGTCACCGGCGACGCCCACCACCACGCCCGGCGCACCGCCGACAACACCCTCACACCCAGCCAGCGCCGCGACGCCTGGACCGCCACCCGCACCCGCGCCGCCACCCTCGGCATCGCCGCCCTGCACGAAATGGCCGGCCCCCAGGTCTCCTCCGCCGACGACCTCGCCGGCCTGCTCACCCACGCCGCAACCACCCCCGGCCCCCACATCACCGGCTACTGGGCCGGCGACCTACCCACCGCCATCGACCTCGACGTCGCCTGGGGAGGCGACACCTTCGTCGACGGCTCCCTGGGCTCCCACACCGCCGCCCTGCACACCCCCTACACCGACAGCCACCACCACGGCACCCTGCACCTGGACACCCACACCATCCGCGACATCGTCCTGGCCGCCACCCACGCCCGCCGCCAGACCGGCTTCCACGCCATCGGCGACGCCGCCATCACCACCGTCCTCGACGGCCTCGACGCCGCCGCGGCCACCCTCGGACGCGCCCCCATCGCCGCCGGCCGCCACCGCCTCGAACACGCCGAAATGATCCACCCCACCCACCTACCGAGAATCGCCGCCTACAACCTCGTCATCTCCACCCAGCCCGCCTTCGACGCCCACTGGGGCGGCCCCCACGGCCTGTACGCCACCCGCCTCGGACCCACCCGCGCCACCGCCACCAACCCCTACGCCGCCCTCACCCACGCCGGCATCACCCTCGCCTTCGGCTCCGACGCCCCCGTCACCCCCCTCGACCCCTGGGGCGCGGTCCACGCCGCCACCAACCACCACAACCCCGCCGCCCGCCTCACCCCCCGCGCCGCCCTGCACGCCGCCACCCGCGGCGGCTGGCGCGCCGCCCGCGCCGACGCCGACGGCCACGGCATCCTCGCCCCCCACCACCCCGCCACCTACGCCATCTGGGACCAGCACGACACCGACAGGAACCACCCCGGCGCGCTACCCAACCCGCACACACCCACCCCCACCTGCCGCCGCACCGTCCTACGCGGTGAGATCCTCCACGACACCCTGACCTGACCCACCAGAGACCCGAACACATGTTCGATAGGGTGGAGTGGGGGCGGCACACCAGCCGCCCCTGGACCCACCCCGCGGCGCCACCCCGGCGGGGCCGGCTTGGTCAGCACCCCCACCGTGACAGAAACTGGACCCGTGACCACCTCACCGGCTCGCCCCCGCCCCACGGCCCAGGCGGCCGGTGCCCCCACCAGCACACCGCCAGACCCCACCGCGAAGCCGGCCGCCACCACACCCACGCCCCCTGAAGACCAGGCCGCACCAAAGGTGCCGAACCCGGGGGAGCCGGCCCCAGCACCCACCGCGCCGACACCACCCACACCACAGCAACCAACCAGCGCGCAGACAGCGGGGGAGACCACCCACAACCGCCACCGCCACGCCACCCTGCGCCGACGCACCCCACCAGCACTCACCGCCATCACCGGCGGCCTGCTGCTCTACCTCGCCAGCCCACCCGTCGGCGCCTGGCCCCTCGCACCCCTGGCCATCACCCTGCTCACCCTCACCGTCCGCGGCCGCCGACCACGCGCCTCCTACGCACTCGGCTTCCTGTTCGCCCTCGCCTTCTTCCTCCCACTACTGCGCTTCGTCTCCTTCGTCGGCGCCGACGCCTGGATCATCCTCGCCGCCGCCGAAGCCGCCATCCTCGCGCTCATCGCCCCCGCCACCACCCTCGTCTGGCGACTACCCGCCCCCTGGCTGTGGACCGGCGCCCTCTGGACCGCCCAGGAAGCACTCCGCGACCGCGCCCCCTTCGGCGGCTTCCCCTGGGGACGCCTCGCCTTCACCCAATCCCACAGCCCCCTGACCCCCCTCGTCGCCCTCGGCGGCGCCCCCACCCTCACCGCCGCCGTCGCCATCCTCGGCGCCCTGCTCGCCCACACCGCCCTGCACACCCACCACGCCCTACGCCACCACCACAGCTGGACGCACACCCCCCGCCACCTCACCCCACCCCTACTCGGCGCGCTCGCCCTCACCCTCGCCGGACAGCTCATCCCCCTGCCCACCGCCGCCCAGAACGGCACCCGCACCATCGCCGCGATCCAAGGCAACGTCCCCGCCGACGGCGGCATCCACGCACTCGGCCGCGCCTTCCAGGTCACCGCCAACCACCTCACCCAGACCCGCCAGCTCGCCGCCGACGTCGCCGCCGGCCACCGCCCGGCCCCCGACCTCGTCCTCTGGCCCGAAAACTCCTCCGACCTCGACCCCACCCGCGACCCCACCGTCGCCGCCGCCCTACGCGACGCCGCCCGCACCGCGGGCGCACCCGTCCTCATCGGCGCCGTCCTCGACGGACCAGGACCCGGCCACGTCCGCAACGCCGGCATGATCTGGACCGCCGACGGCTTCACCGGCCAGATGTACGTCAAACGCCACCCCGTCCCCTTCGCCGAATACCTCCCCGGCCGCGCCCTGCTCACCCGCCTGATCAGCCGCTTCGCCGACGACATGCCCAGCGACTTCCAACCCGGCCACACCCCCGGCGCCCTCACCGCCGCCGACACCACCCTCGGCGACGTCATCTGCTTCGAAGTCGCCTACGACAGCCTCGTGCGCGACACCATCGACCACGGCGCACAACTACTCGTCATCCAAACGAACAACGCCTCCTTCGGCCGCAACGGCGAAAGCCAACAGCAACTCGCCATGTCCCGCCTACGCGCCGTCGAACACGCCCGCGCCACCATCCAGGTCTCCACCAGCGGCCAAAGCGCCCTCATCGCCCCCGACGGCACCCTGCTCGCCACCAGCGGCCTCTACCAACCCGCCATCCTCACCGCCACCCTGCCCCTACGCACCAGCCGCACCCTCGCCGACCGCGCCGGCGACCTCCCCGAGGCGGTGCTGCTCATCCTCGGCCTGGGCGCCATGATGGCGGGAGCGCTCCACCGCCGCCGCGAACACGCCACCCACGGCCCGGACCGCCCCCGCACCACCCCGCAGGCCGCCACCGCCCCGCGAGACGACACCCACAGTGACGCCCCCCGGGCCGGGCTGACGGACATGGCCCCCGATCAGGAAAGGAACCGCGTGGATCAGCACCGCGTCGTCGTCTGCGTCCCGACCTACAACGAACGGGACAACCTCCAGGACACCGCCCGGCGCCTACGCGCGGCGAACCCGACGGTCGACCTGCTCGTCATCGACGACGCAAGCCCCGACGGCACCGGCGACCTAGCCGACGAACTCGCCGCCGAGGACCCCCACATCCACGTCCTGCACCGACCCGGCAAATCCGGCCTCGGCACCGCCTACGTCGCCGGCTTCACCTGGGCCCTCGAACACGACTACACCGTCATCGTCGAAATGGACGCCGACGGCTCCCACCAACCCGAACAGCTACCCCGCCTGCTCGCCGCCCTCGACCACGCCGACCTCGCCATCGGCGCCCGCTGGGTCACCGGGGGAGAAGTACACAACTGGCCGCGACGACGACTCCTGCTCTCCCGCGGCGCCAACATCTACGTCCGCGCCGCCCTCGGCATGCCGCTGCGAGACGCCACCGCCGGCTACCGCGCCTACCGCGCCGACGTCCTACGCGCCCGCGACCTCACCCAAGTCGTCTCCCAGGGCTACTGCTTCCAGGTCGACCTCGCCTGGCGAGCCTGGCGCTCCGGATTCCGCGTCACCGAAGTGCCCATCACCTTCGTCGAACGCGCCCGCGGCACCTCCAAGATGAGCAACACCATCGTCGCCGAAGCCTTCTGGCGCGTCGCCCTATGGGCCGCCACCCACCGCCGCCGCCAACCCACCCCCCGCCCCACCCCCACACAACCCACCACCGAACACCACACCCCCACCCAGACCACCCGCGACAACACCCCCGCCGACAACACCGACGACGCCGACCAACCCGCCGACGTCACCACCAGCCACTGACCACCCACACACCACACCCAACCCCAGGCACGCCAAACGGTCGGGCACGCACACCGTGCCCGACCCTCAACCACCCACCGTCGGCACCGATCAGGCGCTACGCCGCCCCTCACCAGTGCCCCGCAGCACCGCCAGGCGCTCCGCCAGAACCTCCTCCAGATCGTCGGTCGTCCGACGCTCCATCAGCATGTCCCAGTGCGTCCGCGGCGGCTTCGCCTTCTTCGGCTCCGGCCGCTCACCATCAACGATCACCGAAGCCCCACCGCAGACCCGGCACTCCCACACCGACGGCACTTCCGCCTCAGCCGCGAAAGGCATCGTGAACTGATGGCCATTGGGACAGTCGTAGGAAGCCGACTGCCGCGGGGCAAGCTCGGTACTGCGGTCAGTCTCGTAGGACACGGCACCGAGACGGCTTCCCCGCAGGATGCGCTCGCCCATATAACTCCTCCGAGCGTCGAGTCGTATGCAACTACCCGTCCACAACGTTCTGGCCAGCCCAGACGTTCCCACCGCGGAAGGACCCGTAACACAATCATGAACGCAGCGCGCCAGCACCCCACCACGAAACACCCCACCCGCCCCCTCCACACCCTCCACACCGTCACCCTCGGTATCGCCCGCTGCGCCGTCGGCGCCCTCATCCTCACCCACGCCACCGCCACCCTGCGCCTCACCGGCACCGACCAGAACACCGCCACCCGCCTCGCCTGGACCGCCCGCCTCGCCGCCATCCGCGACCTCGCCCTCGGCGCCGGCCTGCTCACCGCACTCGCCACCCACCACGACACCCACACCTGGCTCACCGCCGGAATGCTCGCCGACGCCGGCGACGTTTCCGTCTTCGCCACCGCCACCGCCCGCGGCCACCTCCCACCCGCCCTCGGCACCGCCATGACCATCGCCGCCCTCGGCGGCGCCGCCGCCGCCGCACCCCTCACCCTGCGCCACACCACACCAGACACGGGGGAGTAGCACCCCACCACGCCACCCGACCACACCGCAACGAACCACCAGAAAGGACCACCACACATGACCCCCACCGACCCCACCAACAACAAGATCACCAAAACCGATGAGGAATGGCGCGCCGAACTCGGCCCCGAGCGCTACGCCATCCTCCGCCAAGCCGCCACCGAACGCGCCTTCAGCGGCACCTACACCTACAGCAAAGAAGCCGGCACCTACCGCTGCGGCGCCTGCGACGCCGCCCTGTTCACCTCCGACACCAAATACGACTCCGGCTCCGGCTGGCCCAGCTTCACCGAACCCACCAACACCGCCGCCGTCGAACTCGTCGACGACCACTCCCACGGCATGACCCGCACCGAAGTCCGCTGCGCCCGCTGCGGCAGCCACCTCGGCCACGTCTTCCCCGACGGCCCCGGCCCCACCGGCGAGCGCTACTGCATGAACAGCCTCGCCCTCACCCTCGAAACCCCCTGACACCCACCGCCACCAGCACCAACCCAAAACTGTCGGACCCGGCGCCTAACCTCCCCCGCATCCCACCACCGACCCGGGGGAGCCACACCATGAACACCGAACTCCAGTTCGACCAGCAGCACGCCGCCTGGATCCGCGCCACCATCCGCCGCCACGGCTGGGCCATCCAGGCCGTCCTCGCCGACCCCACCACCAGCGACCCCGACTACGCCTACACCATCGGCCTCACCACCCTGCACCACCCCGAACTCCTCATCGCCGGCCTACCACCCAACACCGCCGCCCACCACCTCAACCTCCTCGCCACCCGCATCCACGCCGGCGACCCGCCACCCCCCGGCGCCACCCTCACCGACCTCACCCCACCCCGACGCCACCACCTGCTCACCCTCGACACCGCCGCCTCCGACGACCTGCTCCACCACGCCAACACCCTGCACCAACACCCCGACGGCCCACCCGTACCCGCCTACCAGCTCATCTGGAGCGACCCCGCCGGCCACCTACCCTGGGAACCCGGCTGCACCGGCCCCGCCGCCGACCAACCCCTCGCCGCCCCACCCCCACACCACGGCCCCTGAACACAGCACCCGGCGAAGCCCGCGGCGCCCCCACCGGGCGCCGCCCACCACAATCACAAACGAAGCATCACCGAACACCACCCACAGCTACACCTCCACCCGAACCCGAACACCGCCACGAACCCCACTGAAACCAGAAACTCTCCGACCAACCAAACGCGGCCAACCAGCAACCCCAAACCCCACCACACCCCCACCCACCACACGCGCCGATAATGTTCATTATGTCAAGTACACGCGGAGGGGTGATCATCGAAGCTGGGGTTCGGACTGATCGTTCGGCCGCCGGTCGATGCTCACCGGACAGCGCGCGCGAACGAATCGCGAAGATTCGTTCGGCGCCCCACTCCAGGTGCCGTGGTTGATCTTTTACCTGAGCGGAAGCCGAGCTCCTAACGACGTCAACGGCAGTGACTATCTTCACCTCGGCGCGCTGCCACGACCGCTACCAGCCACCCGGTGGCCGGCCGCTCGACTCCCCCAACCGCCAGGATGATCATGGCTGGCCCGAGGGGCAGTTGCTTGGCTCGGGGTTGGCTTAGTGGTGATCAAATAGGTGTGCGATGCCGTCAACAGCGTTGATTATCTTAAGGGGGATGGGTTCAGTCGTGGGCTGCTCAGTCGTGGGCTTCGGACCAGCGGCGCAGGATCGCCACGTCGGCGAGGATCCGGACGTTGCTGCCGGCGCTCCAGTAGGCCGCGGTGGCGGTGAGGGTACGGTGCAGCAGGTCTGCGGCGCGCTCGGCGTTCGCCTCGGGGACGTGGAGAAGAAGCTCGTCGTGCAGGCACAGCACGATCTCGCCGTCGAGGGCGGGCAGCTCCGCGCGCACCGTGGCGGCCCATGACTTGAACAGCTCGGCGGCAGGGCCCTGCACGACGGCGTTGCGGGCGAAGCGCCCGCGGGCCATCAGGGTGGCGTCGCTTTCCGGTTCGACGTCGTCCTCGGAGCGCGGGTCAGGCAGCCCGCGGGGTGGTCGGGGTGGCGTGCGGGCGGCCGCGGGCCCGGCCGGTGGCGTCGGGCTGAGTGGGAGCAGTCGGCCGCCGAAGGTGCGTAGGTTCCCGCCGGCGCGCCCGGTGGCCTCGGCGTCGTCGAGGAACGCCAGCGCCGTGGGGTAGGCGCGGCGCATCCGGCGCAGGGCCTCGCCGGCCGCGCCGGAGCTCTGGCCGTACATGGCGGCGAGCACGGCGACCTTCGCGTCGGGGCGGGCCAGGCGCAGCTGGGCGGCGACGGGGGCGTACATGTCGTCGGCCGCGGTGGCATGGGCGAGGGCGGGGTCGCCGGAGACGACGGCGAGGACCCGGGGTTCGATCTGCCCCAGGTCGGCGCGGACGAAGACCCGGCCGGGTTCGGCGGCGACCGCCCGGCGCAGGTCGGCGGGCAGGTTGTGCAGGCCCGCCTGGGCCGTCATCCGCCCGGCGCCGCCGTCGCTGGCCTGCCAGGTGCCGCGCAGCCGGCCATCGGCGCCGACGTGGGTGTCCAGCCACCGGTATCCGTAGGTGGTGGCGATCCGTTCGGCTCGCCGCCAGCTCAGCAGCGCCCCGACGACGGGGTGGGCGGCGCGCAGCGGTTCCAGGCGCCCGGAGCGGGTGTCGGGCACGTCGATGCCGACGGCGCGCAGCCCGGCGCGCACGGCGGCGGGTTGACGCAGGTCGACGGGTTCGGGCAGGTGGGCGAGGACGTCGGCGTCGCGGCGATGGCGGGCGGCGAGCTCGTCGGCGCCGGTGAGCGGCGGTGGGCCGATGAGCTCTCGCAGGAGTTCCTCGGCGTCGGCCCGGGCCAGGGGTAACCCGTCACGTTCAAGTTCGAGGGAGAGCAGTTCCGCGGCGGACTCCGCCCAGCCGGTGAGGACCGCCAGCGGGGTGCGGCCCGGACTGGGGCGGGGGTCGGGCAGGCGCCGCAGCGCGTCGCGCTGATGGTCGTGGGCGCGCAGGGCGAGGGCCGCCACCTCGCCGGCGCGGCGCAACGTCTCCGCGGCCGTGCTGGCCCGACCGGGCCAGCCGGTGTCAAGCTGGCCGTCGCCGCGCAGCGGCCCGCCGACCCCCGCTGTTCCGTCCGGCCCCATCCCGTAAGACCCGGCCCCCTCGGATCCACCGCTACCGGGACCGGTCGACTCGCCGGCGGTGTTCCAC
>NZ_JALKFU020000599.1 GCF_023242965.2 Frankia sp. AgKG'84/4 | reverse complement strand
CCGCCCCGCCGCTGGCGGGGCGGCGGCGGGGGAGCGGGGTTGCGGCCGCTTCTGTAGGGGCAAATCGGGCGCGGAGCCCTACAGAAGCGGCCCGAAGTCGCTCTCCCACGCCCGTGCCCGGCCCAGGTCGCGCAGCGCGGAGCCGACGAGCGCCATGATCCGTGGTCCATCGGCGACCACGTCGCGCCACGTGAACCGCAGCACGTGCCAGCCGAGCCGAACGAGAGAGTTCTGGCGGACACGGTCGCGATAGAGCGCCGCAGGCTCGCTATGGACACCGACGCCGTCGGCCTCGACCGCCAGCCGCGACGCTGGCCAGGCGAAGTCGACTCTGGCAATCGGACGGCCGGTCACTGGATCAAAGACCGGCCACTGGATCTCCTCGGGCGGCAGTCCGCCGTCACCCAGAAGCAAGCGCAACCGCGTCTCAAGCGGCGATTCCGACCGTCCATCGATCAGCGGCCACCAGGACCGAGCCCTGTGACCGTTCCGCCGAGCCTCCACCCGTGCGCGTAATCCGGCCAGGCCGCCCTTGCTCAGACGTAGCTGATGAAGCATGCCATCGACGACGCACACGAACGACTCCCGGTCGGACAGCAACGCCATGTCCTCCAGCGTCCGAGGCACCGAGGTCGTGGGGATTCCGCCGAGATCGACGATGTCCGACGGGTGCAGAGCCAGGCAGCGCCGGACATAGCCATTCCGTCGCCGGTGGTGGCCCTCATTGTTGTCCGCGACATCGACGGACTCCTGCGCCTCGTGCGCCAGCAGGCCGGGCATCCGGTGCAGGCGGGCGGCGGTGAGCCCACAGATCGTGCCGCCGACCATGGCGACCACCGCTCGTGCGCGGGCCCGCAGCTCGTCACGGACAGGCGGAACGGTCAGAGTGCCGCGAATCGGCGATGTCCAGCCCTGGTCACGCCGCCGCCGGGCGATCGCCGCGTCCGACATGCCGAGCTGGCGCGCCTGTCGCCGGGTGAGGACATCGTCCTGACGGCGGGCCAGCGCGATGACCTTGTCGTGGGCATCCATTCGGCAAGTCTCGGCTCGAATCGGCCGTTGGAGACGATCCGGTGGCCGTCCTGTGGATAACTGTAGCGGCGGCCCGCATCACCCTGGCCCGCCCTGTCTCGCCGCCTCCAGGAAGAGTCTTCGGGGAGCCTTGACAGACATCGTTCTGGCGCCGGCCGCCGGCCGACCTGTGGCAACCCCGCAGGATCACCATGGCTGGCATGCCGAGCCGGATCCGCGCGGGCGATAAGAGCTCTCTGCGGGAGAATGCATTTGATCCGTCAGGCATGCGTCGCCAACACTGTTGGCGTGCTGGCCGAGGACGACGAGGGAAACCAGCTGCTCGCCTTTGAACAAGATGTCCCCGAAGACGCTCTCGCCTGCGGGCTCCCGCCGCGGCGGTCGCGGCTCCCACGGATGTCGCATCACCGTGGAAGGTGCCGCTGCCCGCCGCGCTGGTCGCGCTATGGCACGGCGATGAGCTGCTGCTTGTCTTCGACCGGTACCGGCATCGCTGGGAGCTGCCCGGCGGCGGGATCGAGCCGGAGGAGACACCGCGGCAGGCGGCCGTGCGGGAGCTGCGTGAGGAGTCCGGTTACGAAATGGCTGACCTGGTCCTCGCCGGTCGGGCGAGGTTTGTCCTCCAGGCTCCCCGACGCGTCGAGGACGCCGCGATCTTCGCCGGTCGTGCCGAGCCCGCCGGCGTCTTCACTCCGAACGCGGAGATCGCCGCGATCACCTGGTGGGACGGCATCCGACCGATCGACGGCCGCGTCCAAATACTCGACCTGATGCTGGGTCGCCTCGCCCGCGCCGCCCTGCGCTGACGAACCGTGAAGCTGGACCCGCGCTGGCGCCGAAGCCGGCCGGCTGCCGGCGAACATCGCCGTGTGCGGGTCCGGACGGCCCGGCGGTCAGCGAAGCGGCCGGGACAACGGCGTCCCCGCTGGGAGGGGCGCGACCGGATCCGGCACGTGGGTCAGCCGGCGTTCCAGCGGACGTGGGCGGGCTGGTCGCCGCCCGTCGTGATCGCGTGGTCGGTGGCGGCGGGGTCCTGCGGGTTGAGGACGTGGAGCTGCTTTCCCTCGCCCTCCCGCTGGGCGCTGAAGACGAGTTGGCCGTCGGCCGCGAAGGTCGGGTCCTGGTCGTCGCCCTTGGCCTGGGTGAGTTGCTGGATCGAACTGCCGTCCGAGTTCATCTCGAAGATCTCGAGGTCGCCGCCGGCAGCGCGACTGAAGGCGATCTTTCCACCGTCCGGGGACCAGGCCGGGTCGGAGTCGCCATTGCCCTGGCCCTCGGTGAGCCGGATGGGCTGGGCGCCGTCCTGCGGCCCGATGATGACGATGAAGCCTCGATCGCCGCCTGTCGCGTTCGCCCAGTAGGCGATCTTGTCCCCGCTGGGAGACCAGGCTGGATCGGTGGCCTGGGCGGCGGCGTTCTTGATCTGCGAGACCTTGGATGTCTTGAGGTTCACGGTGTAGAGGCCGGGGATGGGGCCACTGGTGCCGTCTGTGGTGGAGCGGGTGACGACGGAGCCGCCATCCGGGGAGAAGGACGGCCGAGAGTCGTTCGGGATCGTCAGATTGGCGGCCTCGCCGGTGGCGAACAGCGAAACCGGCTTGCTCTTGCCGTCGGCGGCGATCGCCATGTACCGGTTGGCGCCGTCGCTGTCCTTGGTGAAGTAGACGACGGTCTTGCGGCCGGGCCGGATGACGGGGAGGACCTCGTTGCCCGGGGTGCTGGTGATCCGCTTCACGTCGGTGATGAGGCCGCTCGCCGGGACAGCGGCGGAGTACAGGTCGTAGTTGCCGTTCTTCTTGGCCGTGTAGACGATCCTGTCTTCGCCGAGGGGTTGGGCGGAGGCGGGGAGGGTGCCTGCCGCGGCGGGGGCGGTGGCTGTCGCGGTGGCGGCGGTGCCGGCGGCGGTGTTCTTGTCGTCGCCGCCGGAGCTCAGGGTGAGGGCGGTGGCGAGGATGGCGCCGACGGCGACGATGGCGCCGCCGATGAGCAGCGGTGTGCGGTTCTTCGAGCGGCGGCGGTCGTCGGGGCCGCCTGGCTGGGCGGCATTGCCGTAGGGGCCGGTGCTGCCGGGGCCGCCTGCGTGGGTGGGGGACTGGCCGCCGATGG
>NZ_JALKFU020000598.1 GCF_023242965.2 Frankia sp. AgKG'84/4 | reverse complement strand
GCCCTCGACACGCTGCGGGCCGCGGCCGAGCGGACGCCGGTGTGCGGCTGGACCGGCCGGGTCAGCGGCGTCGACGACGCGCGGGCGGAACTGATCCACCGGGGCGCGACACTGTCCGGTGCCCTGGACAACGTGGCGCTGGCCGCGCGGATCGGGCCGGACATGCTCGGCGCCGCCGGGCGCCGACGCTACCTGCTGGTCGTCCAGAACCCGGCCGAGTCGCGGGCGAACGGCGGGATCATCGGCGGCTACGGCCTGCTGACGGCGGAGAACGGCACGCTGTCGCTGGACGGCATCTCCGGGAACGGATCGCTGCCGGGCGGCCCGACGCAGGCGAGCTCGACCGCGAACCTGCCCGCGCCCTTCGCGGCCCGCTACGGATCGTTCTGGCCGGACCGGGTCTGGGCGAACGCCAACCTGACGCCCGACTATCCGACGGCCGGCCGCCTCTACACCGGCCTCTACCGGGCCGGAACCGGTATCGAAGTGGACGGGACCATCAGCGTCGACCCGACGACGCTGTCCTACCTGCTCGCCGGGAGCCGGCCGGCCGTGCTGCCCGGCGGTCAGGTCGTCACCGCGAACAACCTGGTCGACCTGGTCGAATCCAAGGTGTACGACCAGGTGCCGACGGTAGACGGCCGGGACCGTTTCTTCGCGCAGGTGGGGCAGGCCGTCTATGCGTCGGTGGTGGCCGGCGGCGACACCACCAGGCTTCTCACCGGGCTCGCGAAAGCGGCCCGAGAAGGCCGCCTGACCGTGTCAAGCAACCACGCCGACGAGCAGGACGAGCTTTCGTCGACGGCGCTGGGGGGTGCGCTGCCCACGGGCAGCGGACCATATCTCGCCGTCGTCACCCAGAACGCCTCGGCCAGCAAGCTCGACTACTGGCTTCGCCGGCAGACCACCTACCGCGTGCAGCGGATGCCGGGTGGTGCCGGGGCCGTCACCATCGTGATCAGGTTGACCAGCGTGGCACCGGACCACCTGTCGGACTACGTACGCAACCGGGAGGACGAGGCGCGTCCCGACGGTAATCCGACCGGCCAGAACAACATCTGGCTGTCGGTGTACACGGGGCGGGACAGCCTGTTCGCCGGGGCCCGTCTCGACGGCCAGCCGATCGGGCTGGCCGTCGGCTCCGAGAACGGACTGCCGGTGGTCTCCACCTACCTCCCGATCGACCGGGGCCAGACCCGGACCCTTGAGATCAAGGTGCTCGAACCGCGGGCGGGCCCCGCTCTCGCGGTGCGTCCGCAGCCGCTGCCCGTGCCGGAGCGCCTCGACGTCCAGGGGGTGCTCGTCACCTCCCCATGGTCACGCAGAGTTAGAAACTGACTTCGGAGGTCGTGGACACGGAGAGTAGTCATCGATACTCTCCGTGTCGTCAATCGTTCATCTGCTTGACCTGATCATCTCGCAGGGAGAGTGCCTGTATGAAGTTCCGACCTCTCGGAGTCGCGCTGGTGGCAGGCGGCGGCGTGGCGCTAGCCGCCCTGCCGGCCTCTCCAGCCGCTGCAATCAACGACGACAAGCCGATCCTCGACAATCCTCTCCTCGCCGACAGTGTCTACCCGCCGGTCGGCTCGGGCGGTGCCGGTGGTGCCATCGGCACGGGCACAGTCAGCAAATCCGTGGTGCTCGCTGGCGAGAGCGTCGTGTTCAGCGGCGGCGGATTCATCCCCGGAACCATCGTCAGGATCACAGTCAACGGCGTCGCGCGCACGACGACAACCGCGGGCCGCACCGGCGCCTTCAGCGTCCCCCTGAACTTCCCGACCGCCGGTCAGCAGCACCTCGCCGCCTTTGGTGAGGGTCTGCTGACCACGGGCACGACCGCGGTCGCCCCCGGGGCCGGGACGCCGCCGGTCACGGACGCCCCGATCCTCGGTGACGACACCGGCGGCGGGCTGTTCGGCGACGACGAGGACGCGCCTGTCCTCGTGCCCGCTCCCGCTCCGGTCGGCCCGGCCACCAGCGGCGTCGCCGCGCCGGCTACCGGCGTGGTCCCCCCGGTACCGGCCACTGTGCCGGCACCCGCCACTGTGCCGGCACCCGCCACCGTGCCGGCACCCGCCACCGTGCCAGCACCCGCCACCGTGCCAGCACCCGCCACCGCGCCGGCTCCGGTCATCCCGCCGGTCAACATCGGCCTGGCCGCTGCGCTCGACCCGCCCGCGAAGCAGGGCCTGGCGGCGCGCATCGTCACCGCGAACGTGCTGGTGATCGGCATCGATCAGGACGGCATCCACGGTCTGCCCTTCGACCCGGGCTGGATCCCCAACTTCATCGGCAGCTTCCTCGACAAGGACAAGGACCACGACAAGGACGGCCATGGCGGCGGCGCAGGCGGCAACTGCTTCGGCGGCGGCGGTCTCGGTGGCGACAAGGACGGCAAGGACAACTGGAACGGCAAGGACGGCAAGGACAACTGGAACGGCAAGGACAACTGGAACGGCAAGGACAACTGGAACGGCAAGGACGGCTGGAACGGCAAGGACGGCTGGGGCGACAAGAGCGGAACCAAGGACGCCCAGGCCTCCGAGCTCAGCGACAAGGACGACAAGGACGACAAGGACGACAAGGACGGCAAGGACGCCTGGGGCGACAAGGATGGCAAGGACGCCTGGGGCGACAAGGGCGACAAGGACGACAAGGACGCCTGGGGCGACAAGGACGACAAGGACGGTAAGGACGGCTTCGACAACAACGGCGTTCCCTGCGTCATAGCCGGCGTGGGTGTCGGCGTTGTCGGCGGCGGCGTGGGTGCCGGTGCGGCCGCACCTGGCGGCGGCGCGCTGCCGTTCACCGGAGTCGAGACCGGGGCGCTGGCCTCGATCGCGGTGGCCCTGCTCGGGGGAGGCGCGCTGCTGCGCGTCGCCGCCCGTCGCCGCCGCATTGTCGTCGCGTCCCCGGCCACGGTGACCCGGACCGAGGCCTGACCCGGACCGAGGCCTGACCCGGACCGAGGCCTGATCCAGGCCGGTCCCTTCGGGTGGTGGGGGGGGCGCCCCCCCCCCCCCCCCGCCCCGGCCCCCCCCCCCCCCCCCCGCCCCCCCCCCCCCGCCCGCCCCCCCCCCCCCCCCCCCCCCCCCCCCCCCCCCCCCCCCCCCCCCCCCCCCCCCCCCCCCCCCCCCCCCCCC
>NZ_JALKFU020000597.1 GCF_023242965.2 Frankia sp. AgKG'84/4 | reverse complement strand
GTCCCGCGGCGGCGCGGCGCCGCCCGGGGGAGTGGGTGGCAGCGACCAGACCCGGGCCAGCGCGGTCTCGCTGGCCTGGTCGGCGCCGCCCGCGCCACCGGTGTCCCGGTCGACCAGGTGGGTGAGCAGGTCGTGGGCGGTGGGCCGGCGCGCGGGCTCTTTGTCGAGCGCCGCGTGGACGAGGCCGGCGAGGTCGGCGGGCACGCCGTCGAGGTCGGGCTCGGCGGTGAGGATCTGCATGCCGATCGCCTCGGCGCGCTCGCCGCGGAACGGCGGGTGCCCGGTGGCGCCGAACGCCACGCACGCGCCCCAGGCGAAGATGTCCGCCGGCGGGCCGGCCCGGTCGCCGCGAAGCTGCTCGGGCGCCATCCAGACCAGGGTGCCGATGAGCATGCCGGTACGGGTGTGGCTGGTGCTGTCCGCGGCGCGGGCGATGCCGAAGTCGATGACCTTCGGGCCGTCCCAGGCCAGCAGGATGTTCGCCGGCTTGAGGTCGCGATGCACCACGCCGGCCGCGTGGATATCGACGAGGGCGTCGGCGAGGCCGATCGCGAGGCCGTGGACGAGCCGGTCGTCGAGGGCGCCGCGGGTCGCGACGGCATCGCCCAGGCTGCGGCCCTCGACGAACTCGGTGGCCATCCACTGGCGCTCACCGGTGAGGTCGGCGTCGAGCACGGCCGCCACGGAGGTTCCCCGGACCCGGCGGGCGGCGGCGACCTCCTGCTGGAACCGGGACCGGAACTCCGGGTTGTCGGACAGGCCGACCGAGGGCACTTTCACGGCCGCCGGCTTGCCGTCCTCGCCGAACCCGAGGTACACCACGCCCATGCCGCCGGCGCCGATGCGGTTCGCCAGTCGGAAGGGGCCGATCCGGCGCGGATCGTCCGAGGTCAGGGGGGTCAGCACAGCGCTTCCTTTTCTGCGGGCTCACCGCCGGCGGGCGGGTGGTGCGGTGTCGGCGGGTCGAGGCGGCCGGGCGTGTCGCCGGGCGGCGACACGAGGAGGCGACCCGATTGTCCCGCGTGACGGCGAGCGCCTGTACCCGCGCGGGGCCGACTCGCTATCCGTCGATCATGTGTGTACCACGCGTGTGCGTGCACGGTGGGATGGAAGCCGGCTTCGTCACCTTTCCTGCCGATAAATAGGTCTGAATGTCACCTGTCCGCGAACGTGTGCGGTCAAACGCCGGTCCGATCCCGGCGGTCCGTGCCCGTCGGGCCGCCGGCCCCGACCCCTCCCGTCATCTCCCGTTTCCCGGGCCGTTGACCACCTGTGCGCCGGCTTCCATACGGTTGTCCGGCCAGGCCCGACCCTGGGTACGACCGGGGAACACCGCCGCGGCCGCGGCGCGTTGTCCGAACGGGAGGGACGTCAGCGTGACCAGTGTCGAACGGGTGATCCCCAAGGGGGTCCAGGGCAAGGTCGACGCGCTGCCCCGCGTCGCCGAGAGCTACGGCGGCTGGCTGGGCGCGGCTGGGCTCGCGGAGCACGCCGACGCGCAGGCCGAGCAGCTCGCCGGGCTACGCGTCCTCGAAGAGGACGACGATGAGACCACGCTTCTGCGTCCGGATGGAACCCCCGTCGACACCTGGCGGGAGAACTACCCGTACGACTCCCGCCTGGCCCGCGCCGACTACGAGCGCGAGAAGCGCCTGCTCCAGATCGAGCTGCTGAAGATGCAGTACTGGGTCAAGGAGACCGGCCAGCGCCTCGTGCTGGCCTTCGAGGGTCGCGACGCCGCCGGCAAGGGCGGCACGATCAAGCGGTTCACCGAGCATCTCAACCCCCGCGGGGCGCGGGTCGTCGCGCTGGAGAAGCCCTCGCCGCGGGAGAAGAACTCCTGGTACTTCCAGCGCTACGTCCAGCACCTGCCCGCCGCCGGCGAGATCGTCATGTTCGACCGGTCCTGGTACAACCGGGCCGGCGTCGAGCGGGTCATGGGCTTCTGCTCGCCGGAGGAGTACCGCGAGTTCCTGCGCCAGGCGCCCGAGCTGGAGCGGATGTGGACGCGCAGCGGCATCACCGTGTTCAAGCTCTGGTTCTCGGTGTCGCAGCACGAGCAGCAGACCCGGTTCATCGTCCGGCAGATCGACCCGGTGCGGCAGTGGAAGCTCAGCCCCATGGACCTCGCCTCCCTCGACCGGTGGGAGGACTACACCGATGCGAAGGAGGCGATGTTCTTCTACACCGACACGGTCGAGGCACCGTGGACGGTGGTGAAGAGCAACGACAAGAAGCGGGCGCGGCTCGAGGCCATGCGCCACGTCCTGCACGAACTGGACTACACCGGCAAGGACGCGGACGTCGTCGGCACGCCCGACCCGCTCATCGTCGGCCCCGCCGTGAACCTCCTCGAACCCGGCGAGAAGGCGGACCGCACCTTCCCCTCGCTGCACTGACATAGGTTGTCCTCTCCTCGAGAGGAGACCGAGTGAGCGCGCGATCGCCCTTTCCCCCGTTCGATGAGCGGACCGCCGTGGAGAAGGCGCGGGCGGCCGGGGACGCGTGGAACAGGCACGACCTGGAGAAGCTCTCTCTCGGTGTCCGCCCCGCGGCCGCGCGAGGCGTCGCCCTGCCGCTGGCATGAACGACCGCCCGCTCCCGGCGGGCCGGCGCGACGCCGATCCCTCGCTGGCCGCGGTGGCGGGCGCGCGGCTGCCCTCCCCGCTCGTCGAAACGGTGGACGACCGGCTCGACGCGCGGGGCGTGCGGCTGCTGCTCAAGCGGGACGACCTGATCCATCCCGACATTCCCGGCAACAAGTGGCGCAAGCTCGGCCCCAACCTGGCGCGGGCCCAGGCGCTGGGCTATCGCGGCGTGCTTACGTTCGGCGGCGCGTACTCGAACCACCTCCGGGCGGTCGCCGCGGCGGGCCGCCTGCTCGGGCTGCGCACCATCGGTGTCATCCGCGGCGAGGAGCATCGCCCGCTCAACCCGGTGCTGCGCTTCGCCGCCGACGCTGGCATGCACCTGACCTACCTGGACCGCGCCTCCTACCGGGCGGTGCGGGCGGGCACCGGGGCGGCGGTGCTCGCCCGGCTCGACGCCGAGTTCGGCCCCGCCTACCTGCTGCCCGAAGGCGCCAGCAACGCGCTCGGCGTGCGCGGCTGCGCCGAGCTGCCCGCCGAGATCAACCAGGACTTCGACCTGCTCTGCTG
>NZ_JALKFU020000596.1 GCF_023242965.2 Frankia sp. AgKG'84/4 | reverse complement strand
GCGCGGCGGCGAGGGGGCTCAGCGTCCGGTGCCAGAACGCCAGATCGGCGGCGGCCGGCGCGGTCGGCGTCGCCAGCGCCGCGTCGAGGAACTGGGGGGCGGGGGCGGGCCGCTCGACCGCGCCGTCACCGACAGAGGCGTCCCGGTGGTCCCCGACCCGGTGGTCCCCGACCCGGTGGTCGTAGTGGGCGAGCAGGTCGCCGAAGAACACGTCCCAGCAGGCGTCGTCCCAGGCGATGTGGTGCGCGGCCAGCGCGAGGACGTGCCGGTCCGGGGCGTGCCGGACGACGGTGACCCGCAACGGCGACTCCACCGCGAGGTCGAACGGCCGGCGGGCGGCCTCGATCGCGATCTTGTGGGTGCGGTCCGCGTGCCGGGCAGCGGGTTCGGCGGACAGGTCGACGCTGTGCCAAGCCGGCTCGACGTCGTCGCGCGGAACCTGTTCGAGCTGCCCGTCGGCGCGCACCCGGTAGGTGGTGCGTAGGATCTCGTGCCGGCGGGCGACCGCCCGCACCGCGCCGTGCAGCGCGTCGAGGTCCAGCGGGCCGGTCAGCTCGAACGCCGTCGAGATCGTGTAGGCGGCACTGCCCGGCCGCAGCCGCTGCAGGAACCACATCCGGCGCTGGCCGCGGCTCGCCGGGTAGCCGCGGCCCGGCTCCCGACGGGGACGCGCCGACTCCTCACCGGCGGCCGACCCGCCCGCCAGCCCCTGCGCGGCCAGGCGGCGGCGGAGCAGCTCGCGCTTG
Organism: Frankia sp. AgKG'84/4; assembly: GCF_023242965.2. Taxonomy (GTDB): domain Bacteria; phylum Actinomycetota; class Actinomycetes; order Frankiales; family Frankiaceae; genus Frankia. Next base: position 2,438 of record NZ_JALKFU020000596.1, on the reverse strand, counting down.
CGCTGGGCGGAGTCGGAACTGGCCACGGTGAAGATCCTTCCGGTGGTGCGGGCACGCGACGATGGGCCGCGCGGGCAGCGGAGAAGTGGGGTGCGGGCGGGCCGGGAGGTGGGCTGCCGCCGGGCGTCGGCCCGGGGGCGGCGGTCGCTAGTCGAAGCGGCGACGCAGCTCGCGCTTGTCGATCTTGCCGACGGGGGTGAGCGGCAGCTCGTCCACGATGGTCAGCAGGTCGGGAACCATGAAGCGGGCCAGCCCGCGGGCCAGCAGGTAGTTCCGGACGTCCGTCAGCTTGAGCGTCTCCCCCGGCGCCAGCACGACGACCGCGCGGACGCTCTCGCCGACCTGCTCGTCCGCGGCGCCGACGACGGCGGCGTGGGCGATCGCCCGATGGGCGAGCAGATGCTCCTCCAGCTCGGTCGCGGAGACGTTCTCCCCGCCCCGGTTGATCACATCCTTGATCCGGCCCTCGACGACGAGGTTGCCCTCGGGGGTGAGCCGGACCAGGTCGCCGGTGCGGTAGAACCCGTCCGGGCTGAACGCGAGCGCGTTGTGCTCGGGCGCGAGATAGTAGCCGCGGATCGTGTACGGGCCGCGGGTCCACAGTTCGCCGACGACGCCCGCGGGGACGTCGACGCCGTCGCCGTCGACGACGCGGATCTCGTCGGCGGCCGCGAGCGGCCGGCCCTGGGTGGTGTGGGCGACCTCGGCGGGGTCGTCGGGCCGGGTGTAGTTCAGCAGGCCCTCCGCCATTCCGAACACCTGTTGGACGGCGGCGCCGAGCACCTGCGGGATCCGCCTGGCCAGCTCCGCGTCGAGCCGGGCGCCGCCGACCTGGAGCAGGCGCAGGCTGGTGGTGTCCGGTCCCTCCCAGCCGGCCGCGGTCACCCACAGCCGGGCGAGCGCCGGCACGACGGCCGTCACCGTCACCCGTTCGCGGGCGATGAGGTCGAAGGCCGTCTCCGGGCTCGGCGAGCGGGCGAGCACGATCCGGGCGCCGACGCCGAGAGCGCCGAGGATCCCCGGGCAGGCCAGCGGGAAGTTGTGCGCCGCCGGCAGCGCGACGAGGTACACGTCGTCGCTGGTCAGTCGGCACAGCTCGGCACTCGCGGCAGCGTTGTAGGCGTAGTCCCAGTGGGTGCGCGGGATCAGTTTGGGCTTGCCGGTCGTGCCGCCGGAGATGAGCAGCACCGCGACGGCGGACGGGTCCGGTTCGGCCATGGCGGGACGCTGGTCCCCGTCGGGCCGTTCGACGTCCCGTTGACGGTGGCCGGTGTCGGCGAGGGCGGCGAGGGCGGTGAACGGGCCGGGCTGACCGGCGACCAGCACGTGGCGGACCGTCGGGACCGCCACGACGATCTCCTCGGCCAGCGCGCGGTGGTCGAAGCCCTCATGGGTGTCGGGGATCGCGTAGGCCACCGCGCCGGACAGGCGGGCCAGGTGCTCGATCTCGACCCGGCGGTGCGCGGGCAGCGCCAGCACCGGGATCACTCCGCGGCGCAGCAGCGCGAACAGCAGCGTCACGAACTCGATCCGGTTCGGCAGGTGCACCAGAACGCGGTCGCCGGCGCTCAGGCCGAGCCCGTCGAGACCGGCGGCGAGGTCGTCGACGGCGTGGTCGAGCTCGGCGTAGGAGAGCCGGACGACGCCGGCGGGCGAGTCCGCGACGATCGCCGTCGCCGCGCCGTACGCCCGGGCCCAGCCGCGCAGCCGTTCGCCGAGCGGGCCGCCCGTCCAGTAGCCGGCGTCGGTGTAGCGGCGGGCGAACTCCCGCGGCCAGGGCACGAAGCCGTCCAGCGTCGCCGCCCGGTCGGTGACCAGCGGGCCGGTCATCGCCCGGCTCCGGCGGCACTCGGTTCGTCACCGGCGCCGGGCAGTTCCTCGAGGCGCGCGTCGACCTCGTCATCGGCGAGTCCGGCAATCTCCCAGGCGATCGACGCGACCCGGTCGAGCCGGCCCGGGTTCGACTCGACCGCGCGCATCCGCTGCGCGAGCCCCGCGACCGTAGGCGCGGCGAACAGCATCCGCACCGACACGTCGCCGGTGTCGAGCTCATCGCGCAGCCGGGCGACGAGTGCGGTGGCCTGCACGGAGTCGCCGCCGAGGGCGAAGAACTCGTCGTGCACGCCGAACCGCGCCCCGCCCAGGAGCTCACCCCAGACCATCATGATCATCCGTTCGAGGTCGGAGCGCGGCGGTGCCGGTGGTGCCGCCGAGGGACCGCCCGCCGCCTGGTCGAGCGCCGCGGCGACGGCCGCGCGGTCGGTCTTCCCGTTGGCGCTCAGGGGCAGGTCCGCCAGTGCGAGGATCCGGCCAGGAACCATGTGTGGCGCCAACAGCTTCCGCAGCCGCGCCCGCAGCGCCGCGTCCGGCGCCTCGGCATCGCCGGCCGATTCGGCCGGGTCGAGGACCACCACCGCGCCGAGTGCCACCGGCTGCCC
>NZ_JALKFU020000595.1 GCF_023242965.2 Frankia sp. AgKG'84/4 | reverse complement strand
GCCTGGCCGAGCTCGCCGTCCTGCTCTCCCCGGCGGCCGGCGCGCGCCTCGAGGAGCTCGCGCTCGCCGCCCGTGAGACCACGCTGCGCCGCTTCGGCCGGGCGGTGCGCCTGTTCGCGCCGCTGTACGTGTCGAACGCCTGCCTGTCGTCCTGCACCTACTGCGGCTTCGCCAAGGGCCTGCCGGTCGTGCGCCGCACGCTGGACCTCGACGAGGTCGAGGCCGAGGGCCGGCTGCTGGCCGAGCGCGGGTTCCGCCACCTGCTGCTGGTCTCCGGCGAGCATCGCGTCGAGGTGTCCGCCGACTACCTGGTGGCCGTGCTCGAGCGGCTGCGCCCGCTGTTCCCGTCGCTGTCCATCGAGACCCAGACCTGGTCGGACGACACCTACGCCCGCCTGGTCCGCGCCGGGCTGGAGGGTGTCGTGCACTACCAGGAGACCTACGACCGGGCCCGCTACGCCGAGGTGCACGTCGCCGGTTGGAAACGTGACTACGACCGGCGGCTGTCGTCGTTCGACCGGGCCGCGGCCGCCGGGGCGCGGCGCCTGGGCATCGGCGCCCTGCTCGGACTCGCCCCGGACTGGCGCGCCGACGTGCTCGCCCTCGGCGCGCACGCCGCGTTCCTGTCCCGGCGGCACTGGCGGACCGAGGTGTCGGTGGCGCTGCCGAGGATCAAACCGTCGGCGAGTGAGTTCCCGCCGGTCGTGGTCGTGTCCGACGCCGAGTTCGTGCAGGCCCATGCCGCGCTGCGGCTGTTCGGGCCGGACCTCGCCCTCACCCTGTCGACCCGGGAACCGGCCGGGATGCGCGACGGCCTGGCGCGGATCGCGGTGACCACGATGAGCGCCGGTTCATCGACCGAGCCCGGCGGCTACGGGTCGGCGGGCACCGCCCAGGAGCAGTTTTCGATCTCCGATGATCGGTCGCCCGCGGAAGTCGCGGAGATGCTGGTCAGGGCCGGTTACGAGCCGGTCTGGAAGGATGCCTTTCCGCTCGTGGACGCGAGCGCGCGAGCAAAGTCGTAATAGGCTGCGCCGATGCGGCGAATCGTCATTGTGGGTGCGGGTATGGCCGGTGGCCGGGCGGCCATCGAGCTGCGTAAGCGCGGCTTCGAGGGCGAGCTCGTGCTCGTGGGCGCGGAGTCCCACCGGCCCTACGACCGGCCGCCCCTGTCCAAGGCGGTGCTCAGCGGCCGTGCGCACGACACGACCCTGCCGCTGGCCCTCGACGATGTCGAGGTGCTGACCGGCCGAAGCGCCACCGCCCTGACCCCCGGCACGGTGCGGACCGACGCCGGCCCGCTGGACTACGACGGCCTGGTCGTGGCGACCGGGGCCGATCCGGTGACGCTGCCCGGAGACGGCCCGGTGCGGGTGCTACGGACCATCGACGATGCCCTCGGGCTGCGCGCGGCGCTGCGGCCCGGCCTGCGGCTCGTGATCGTGGGCGCCGGCTGGATCGGCGCCGAGGTGGCGACGACGGCGGCGCAGATCGGCGCCGAGGTCACCGTGGTGGAGGCGGCCGACACGCCGTTGCAGGTCGCGCTCGGCGCGACCGTCGGCGCCCGCACGGTCGACTGGTACGCGCGAAGCGGGGTGAAGCTGCGTCTGGGCGTCTCGGTCGAGCGCACGACCGCGGAGGGCCTGGTCCTGTCCGGCGGTGAGCTGCTGGCCGCCGACGAGATCCTCGTCGGCATCGGGGCCCGTCCGAACGTCGGCTGGCTGGCCGGCAGCGGGCTGGCCCTCGAGCGCGGTGTCGTCGTCGACGAGCGGCTGGCCGCCCGGTGGGAAGGCGTCGACGGCCCGCCGGTGGTCGCGGTCGGTGATGTGGCGGCCTGGTGGTCGCGCCGCTACGGCCAGCGGCTGCGGGTGGAGCACTGGGACACCGCGCAGCAGTCGCCGACGGTCGCCGCCGCGACGCTGCTGGCCGCCGCCGGCGCCGACGGTGCGGCCCAGGATGGCGCCGAGCCGGCGATCTACGACCCGGTGCCCTACTTCTGGTCGGACCAGTTCCGCCGGATGGTGCAGTTCGCCGGCCGCTGGGGCGCCGCGGACGAGCTGGTCTGGCGGGGCGACCCGGACGAGCCCGACCCGTCCGACGGCGCGCGGGCGGTCGGCTGGTCGGCCGGCTGGTTCGCGCCGGACGGGTCCCTGCGCGCGCTGGTGACCGTGGGCCGCCCGATGGACATGGCCCCGGCCCGGCGGCTGATGCTGGCCGGCGGCGGCGTGGACCGGACGGCCTTCACCGACGTCAACGTGACGATGAAGGAGCTCGTGGCGGCTTCGTGAGCCGTGGGCGGCCGACCGGTTCAGCCTCCGGAGCGGCCGCCGAACGGTCGATTTCGCCGAGTATGCACTTCTTTCGCACACAATGCCGTCGGCGCGGGCGATTGCCGCACGGTGTTTGAGCAATGTCGTCCGCCGGGCGAAAAGTGCGCAATGCCGCGATGGTCGGATAGCGACTTCTCCACCCGAATGAGGACAAGGTGGTGGAACGCACTAGAGTGCCGGGCGTGCCTCGCATTCACCTGGTGTCGAACCTGCCCGGTGTGAACGCGCTCGGCGACCACTTGCGCGCAGCGGGTCTCGGCCCGACCTCGGCGCGGTCGGCGGACGCGCTTCTCGTCCTCATCGACCGCCCGCTCGACCACGTCGAGCAGGACCTCCTCGACCGCGCCCGCACCTCCGTCCCGGTGCTGCTCGCGGGCCCGACGGTGCGGTCCCTGCCCGCGGACAGCCCGCTGGTGGAGTCATCCGGGCTGGTACCCGGCCGGGCGACGCCCCCCTACAAGCTCACGCTGCGGACCGGGCCGCAGGGTGAGGCGATCATGGTTCGCGCGGGCGAGTTCCACCCGCGGGAGTCCTGGGTGATGCCGGAGAAGATCGCCGACGACGTCGAGCGGCTCATCCTGGTCCGCCATGGCATGACCGACCATCCGATCTGCACCTGGCGGCCCTCGGCCGGACTGGGCATGTTCACCCTCGGCGCCGGGGCGGAGGTTCTCGCCGACCCTGCCTACCACCGCCTGGTCGGTCGGTGGCTGCGGCACTGCCTCGGCGTGCTCGACGCGCCGCCGGTCAGCGTCGGCCTGCTCGGCACCGCCGAGATCGCCGCGTCGCACCGCGCCGCCACTGCCGGCAGGAGTTCGCCGCCGCGGTTCAGCCCGGCGACATCACGGCCTGATGGCCGCGAGCAGTTC
>NZ_JALKFU020000594.1 GCF_023242965.2 Frankia sp. AgKG'84/4 | reverse complement strand
GGCACAACCGGCGCGCGGCCCCGGGCGGCGCGAGGCCGTCGACGCGGCCCGCCAGCATCGCCCGTTGCTGGGCGTGCCCATCGCGATCAAGGATGACACCGACCTCGCCGGCCTGCCGACGGCGTTCGGCGCCATGGGCGAGTTCCCGCCGGCGACCCGGGACAGCGAGATGGTCCGTCGCCTGCGCGCCGCCGGAGCGATCATCGTCGGGAAGACGAACACCCCGGAGTTCGGCCAGTGGCCGTTCACCGAGGGCCCGGCCTTCGGCGTCACCCGCAACCCGTGGGACCTCGACCACTCCCCCGGCGGGTCCTCCGGGGGCGCCGCGGCCGCCGTGGCCGCGGGGCTCGTACCCGCCGCGATCGGCTCCGACGGCGCCGGCTCCGTGCGTATCCCGGCGGCCTGGACGCACCTGGTCGGCATCAAGCCGCAGCGCGGGCGGATCTCCAGCGCGCCCGTGCGCGAACAGTTCAACGGCCTGACCGTCTACGGGCCGCTGACCAGGACGGTCGCGGACGGCGCCCTGCTGCTCGACGTGCTGTCCGGCAGCCTGGCCGTCGACCGGGACCGGACCCCGCCGCCCTCGGAGCCGTTCCTGACCGCGGCCGGCCATGCCCCGCCTCGGCTGCGGATCGGGCTGTCCCTGCACCGCCCGTACAGCGGTATGCCGGCCAGCCTCGATCCGGCGGTGCGCGCCGCGATCGAGCGGATCGCCGAGGTGCTCGCCGGCCTCGGGCACGAGATCGTGCCGGTCGAACCCCCCTACGGCGCGCTTGGCACGATTTTCCTGCCCCGGTCGATGGACGCGATCCGCGACTGGGCCGGCCGGGTCCCGGACCCGGCGCTGCTCGATCCGCGGACGGTGGCCAACGCCCGCACCGGCCGGCTGCTGCGCCCGTTCGTTCCGCTGGCCCGCGCGGCCGAGCCGCTCGCCCGACTCAACATCGGCCGGATCTTCCGGCGGGTGGACGTCGTGCTCGCGCCGACCACGGCGACTCCGCCGCCGCGGATCGGGGAGCTCAACCGGGAGAGCAACTGGGCCACCGACCAGGCGATCGTCGCCGCCTGCCCGTTCGCCTGGCCGTGGAACGTGCTGGGCTGGCCGGCCGTGAACGTCCCCGCCGGGCTCACCGCCGCGGGGCTTCCCGTGGGGGCGCAACTGCTGGGGCCGGCGGCCAGCGAGACGCGGCTGATCTCGCTGGCCGCGCAGCTCGAGCAGGTCGAACGCTGGCAGTCGCGCCGGCCCGGCCAGCGGCTCACCACGGCCGTCTGAGCGGCGGCGACCTGACCTCTCGGTCAGCTCGCCGTCACCTTCCTGACGACTTGGCCGGGTACCTGGGCGAACGCCTGGTCGGGTCGGGACAATGACACATGCTCACTGCCCGGATGAAACCCGCCGCGACCCCGGTGCCCGCCGGGCGAACGCCGGACAGTCTCCGGTTGATCATCGCCGGTGCGGCCGTCCTGCTCATCGTCCTCGTCCTGGACCTCGCGCCGTGCGTCGCGCTCACCGGGTACTTCGGGCTCGGCCCGTTGATCCTCGCTGCGGCCTGCCCGCCGCTGACCACCGCGACGATCGGTGCGGTGACGGTCGTCGTCGCCGTCGTGTCCGGGTTCTGGGACCACCGGTTCGGCGAGGCCTCGCACGTCGCGGCCATCGTCCTGGTGCTCATCCAGTCGGCGATCGCCGTCTACATCTGCGTCTACCGGGAACGCCAGCGCTCCAAGCTGCACCGGGTGCAGGCCGTCGCCGAGGTGGCGCAGCGCGCGCTGCTGCCGGACGTGCCGAGCCGGCTGGACGGAGCGGGTTTCGCCGCCCGCTACCTGTCCGCCGCCCAGGAGGCCTCGGTCGGCGGCGACCTCTACGAGGTCGTGTGCACCGCGCAGAGCATCCGGGTGATCATCGGGGATGTCCGCGGCAAGGGTCTGCCGGCCGTGCGACTCGCCTCCGTGGTGCTCGGGGCGTTCCGGGAGGCGGCGGTGACCTGGCTCGATCCGGAGCAGGTCGCGGCGGCGTGTGCCCGCGCGGTGGGTCGCGAGGCCGGCCCCGAGGACTTCGTCACCGCCCTCGTCATGGACATCCATCCCGACGGGCGGCTCGGGATGTGCTCCGCCGGGCACCACCCGCCCCGGCTGGTCTCCCCGGAGGGCGCGCGGACGCTGGAGCTGCTCTCACCGAGCCCGCCGTTCGGGCTGGCCGAGCGGTTCACCACCACCACCGACCGCTGGGACATCGGGGACCGGCTGTTGCTGTTCACCGACGGCCTCATCGAGGCCCGGGACCAGCACGGCGCCTTCTTTGCGCTCGACGACCGCCTCGACCTGCTGCGCGGCGGCGGCCAGGAGGAGGCGCTGGAGCGGCTGACGGCCGCGCTGAGCGCCCACGCCGGTGGGGAGCTGCACGACGACCTCGCGGTTCTGCTCGCGGAACGGCTGCCGGTCGCGGTTCCCCCGGACACGGCACCGGCCGCGCGGGTCGCCCTGGGCTGACGGCGGTTCGCCGTTCCAGGACGGTCCACGCGGCCGGGTCCAACGCCCCTGCCGCCCGCCGAGGGCTACGCCTTGGCGCGCCGGCCGCGCCCGGCGCGCCGGTAGGAGAACGGTCCGGGCAGGTCCACGCTGGACAGCCCGCCGCGCTTGTGGCGCGACCAGAGCCGCCAGGAAACACGCCCCATCTTCAGCGTGACCGAGGACACCCCGTTCTCGCTGACGTTGACGTAGAACGGGCCGTAATGCGGTCGACGTGTGTATCGCAGGCCCATGACGTGCGCACCTCCAGGTGAAGGCCGATACGGCGGGCATCGGCGACAACTCTGTTGTCGCCCGAATTCCGCTTCCTACACATCACGGCATGATTATCCGGTCGTCTAACCGGACGTCCGTCGAAGCCCGACATCGGCGACCCGCGCGCCGCTGCCCGGCGTGCGCACCCCCGGTCCGCTACGGTCGGCCCATGCGGACCGATGTCGCCACGGCCAGCCGCGAACGGCGTGTCTGCGGCCCGTCGGTAGCGGGCCGTGACGCCGCCCCGCATTCCCTGCTCGCCTTTTCCGCCGCCCCCTCCGCCATGGCCCCGGTCGGTTCACCGGACCGTTCCACGATGCGGCTACTTGTCATCCTGGTCATCGTTCTCAGCGCTGTCTGCGCCTTCGCCCTCGGCGGGCTGATAGCGGTCGCCGGACACCGGGCGAGCGCGGCCCCGACCGGAGGCTCGGCCGCGCCC
>NZ_JALKFU020000593.1 GCF_023242965.2 Frankia sp. AgKG'84/4 | reverse complement strand
GAACCCCGCACCACCGCCAGAACCCGATGCCCACGCGCCCGCGCATCCGACAACCGCTCCAACACCACCACACCCGCACCCTCAGCCCAACCCGTCCCATCAGCCGCATCCGCATACGACTTACACCGACCATCCCGGGCCAGCCCGCGCTGCCGGGAGAACTGCACGAACGCGCCAGGCCCGGACATCACCGCCGCACCACTGGCCAGAGCGAGCGAGCACTCGCCGCCGCGCAGGGCCTGCGCCGCGAGATGAATCGCCACCAGCGACGAGGAACAGGCGGTATCCACCGTGATTGCCGGGCCCTCGAACCCGAAGACATAGGACACCCGGCCGGAGGCCACGCTCGCGCCCGCCCCGGTGGTGACAAAACCCTCCAGCTCGGCGGGCACGTCGCCGGACCCGTAACCGCTGCCCATCACACCCGAGTACACGCCGACGTCGGAGCCGCGCAACGTGGCCGGATCGATACCGGCCCGCTCCAACGCCTCCCAGGAAACCTCCAACAACAACCGCTGCTGCGGATCCATCGCCAACGCCTCACGCGGCGAAATACCAAAGAACCCCGCATCGAACAGACCAGCCTCATGCAGAAAACCACCCTGGTCGACATACGATGTACCAGGACTGTCCGGATCCGAAGAAAACAGTCCGTCCAAATCCCAGCCACGGTCGGCCGGAAAACCAGAAACTCCGTCCCGTCCCTCCGCCACCAGCCGCCACAGATCTTCCGGCGAGGCGACTCCACCAGGCAGCCGGCACGCCATACCCACGATCACGATCGGCTCGTCCGCCGCCGTCAGCGGCATCAGTGCCGGCGCCGCCGCGGAACCCTCCGCCGGCTCCCCGACATCTCCCAGCTGCCCGATCAGGTGACGGGCCAGGACAGCCGGCGTCGGATAGTCGAAGACGACGGTCGCGGGTAGCCGTAGTCCGGTCGCCTCGCGCAGTCGGTTGCGCAGCTCCACGGATGTCAGCGAATCGAAGCCCGTGTCGCGGAAAGCGGTGTCGTCACGGATTTGACCCGCTCCCGCGTGCCCGAGCACGGTCGCGGCGTGGCTGCGCACCAGCCCTAGGACCACAGCGTCTCGCTCGGCCGCCGAGAGCCCGGCCAGGCTCTGGACGAAGCCGTTCTCCTCGGCCGCCACGGGAATGGTCAGGCGGGCCGAGCGCACGAGCCCCCGCATCACGGCCGGAACCGCCCGCGCGGTCGCGGCCTGCGACCGCATCGCCGCCAGGTCCAGGCGGATCGGCACCAGCAGCGGCGAACCGGTGCGCAGGGCGGCGTCGAACAGGTACATGCCCTCGACCGAACCGAGTGTGCGGCTGCCCGCCCGGCTGACGCGGGCCTGGTCGGTCCCGGACAGCTGGCCGGTCAGCGCGCTCGCCTGATCCCATAGGCCCCAGGCCAGCGAGACGCCCGGCCTGCCCTCGGCCCGGCGGCGAGCGACGACAGCGTCGAGGCACGCGTTCGCGGCGCCATAGTTGCCCTGGCCGGCCGAGCCGAACACGCCCGCCGCGGAGGAGTAGACGACGAACGCGTCGAGATCGAGATCGCGGGTCAACGCGTCCAGGTGCTCGACAGCGGTCACCTTCGCCCCGAAGACCCCTGCCACCCGCTGCGGCGTCTGTGCCTGGACGACGCCGTCGTCCAGGGTGCCGGCGGTGTGGACGACGGCGGACAGCGGGTGCTCGGCCGCTACGGCGTCCAGCAGGGCAGCGAGGGCATCGCGATCGGTGACGTCGAGTGCCACCACCCTGACGGTGCGCGCGCCCAGCTCCGCCAGGTCGGCGGCCAGCGCCCCGGCGCCCGGTGCGTCCGGCCCGCGCCTGCTGACCAGCAGCAGGTGGCGGACGCCATGGCGGGTGACCAAATGCCGGGCGGTGAGCGCGCCCAGCGTGCCGGTGCCACCCGTGACGAGCACCGTGCCGTCCGGGCGCCAGGCGTGCTCGGCGCCCGCAGGCCCACCGGGGCGGGACAGGCGCGGCACGGACAGCGCCGTGACGCGGACGGCGGCCTGGGGCTCGTCGTACGCCAGCATCGCGGCCAGCGGACCCTCCAGCGCAACGGGGTCCAGCTCCGTGGTCGGTCCGGCCCCGGTAACCGCGTCGGGGCCGGTACCCGCACCCGAGTCGGCGTCCGGGTCCGCGTCCAGCAGGAGGAACCTGTCCGGGTGCTCGGCCTGCGCGGTACGCACCAGGCCCCAGACGGCGGCGCCCGCGGGATCAGCGACGTCGGTCCCGGAGGCCGTGACGGCGCCCCGGGTGAGAACCACGAGCCGCGAGCCGTCGAGTCTCGGCTCGGCCAGCCAGCGTTGCAACAGGTCGAGCACCTGGACGGTGGCGGCGAACGCGTCGGCGCCCCCGGTGGCCTCCACCACTGCCAGCACCGGGTCGGCGACGACGTCGGCGAGCACGTCGGCGAGCACGTCGGCGAGCACGTCGATCTCCTCGACCGCGTACAACGGGACGATGGCTGGCGGCTCGGCATCGACCGGCGCGGCTGGCAGGTCAACCCATTCCACGGTGAACAGCGAGTCTCTGATGGCCGCCGACCTGGCGGTTTGCAGCTGGTCTGCGGCCACCGGCCGGGAGACCAGCGACGCCAGGGTGAGCACGGGCGCGCCGGCCTCGTCGGCGAGGTGCAGGGCGAGTGCGTCGGAGCCGGACGGGCGCAGGCGGGCCCGGACCACCGACGCGCCGGGCGCGTGCAGCCGCATGCCGCTCCAGCCGAAGGGCAGCAGCGGCGACTGGTGCACGCGCGGGCCGTCCGACGCGGTGGCGGCGAGCATCATCGCGTGCAGGGCAGCGTCCAGGAGAGCGGGGTGGACGCCGAACCCGCGCGCCTGGTCGCGTTGTCCGTCGGGCAGCGCGACCTCGGCGAAGAGCTCCTCACCACGCTGCCAGAGCGCCCGTACCCCCTGGAAGGCCGGGCCGTAGCCGTACCCCGCCCGGGCGAGCCGCGCGTAGCCGTCGCCCATGTCCACCGCGCGGGCGCCGCTCGGCGGCCAGACGGCCAGCTCGCGGGCAGGCCGGGTGCCGTCGGCCGGTGCGAGGGTCCCGCTGGCGTGCCGGGTCCAGAGATCAGCGCCGCCGTTCCCGGTCCCGTCGCCGTCCTCGGTCGGGTCCTCGTGCCCGTCCGGGCATGAGTAGATCTCCACCGGCCGCCGGCCGCCGCCATCGGGCATCCCGACGACGACCTGGACGCGGACCGTTCCCCGTTCCG